>CALGLI010000242.1 GCA_937930265.1 uncultured Veillonella sp.
TGAGGTTGTATAAATAAAATGAAATTCATAGCTATCTGTATCGCTCTTTTCTAACGAGTGTCCTACACCTTCTAAAAATAAATGGTCATATACACCTAACCAGGTATGTGGAGGATTCTCTGGTAAGATATCAAATCCTGAATGTACGTGATGAAACCCACTACCTTTAGCAAATAATCCTAAGCTAGACCAAGACAACGAGCCTCCATACCATAATGAGCAAGTATATCCTAATTCTGAAATCTGTTTTGCTAATGACGTGGGTAAATGATGATTCCAAAAATAAGGCTTTTCATTTAGTTCTAAATTAACATCATAAATACCATTCAACATAGAACTAATTGATGGTTGTGAAACTAATCCACCTGCTAAAAAATTATCAATACTAATCGTATGCTTTTGCGAACGTATCTCCCTACCACCTTCTACAATAGGAATCGCCTTATATGCTTCATCAAAAGCAAACTGACAATAACTTTCTTCCACAATCACAAATATCTTTTTAGGTTTTTCAACCCTTGGTCCAGTCGTATGTTTTCGTAAGGAATCCCAAATATTTCCTACTAAATCACTTTCAACCTTAATCAAAGGATTTAAAATTTGGATGGATTCTGCATCACCATGTTCTAATATTTCTTGTGGCTTTGCCCGAATAGCTAGTTCAAAAGATATCAAATCATCCAGACAAGCCTTAGCGAAAAACATATCTCGCTTAACTACTTCAGGTACTGTATCCCATTCAGGTTTATTACGATGCTTAAATGTGCCCCCATAACGAAACCAGTAATATACGACCACTGTGGTTATGACAATTATAGCATTGTAAACATAGTACATATACCCCGAATGAACTATCGGTACTGCAATAGTACCTAATTCTAAGATCCAACTAAGAAAGTAGTACATCCCTATTGCATACATAGGCAAAGATAACAAAATCCACCATCCATGATTTTGGTTAAAGAAAATATCTAGTAAGTTTCTTTTATCTGCATTTTTCCCTAATCGCAGACTAGAATTATAGGTATCCTTATAATGATAATAAAAGATTAACTTTCCTAGAAATGCTATATATACTACAAAAAAATACAAAGTCCCCAAAATTACTCTAATAGAATCACTATGCATGTAAACAGATTCAAACCCTAATGAAGGTAATGTTACTAGCAAGAATAAAAATAGCAACACATAGGCATTAAAATCCATGCCCCACCAAAATCCATAGTTAAAGCAGGACCACCACTTCTTTTCCTGACCTTTATAAGTCCGATCCTGTGCAAAAAAATAGATAAATAAAAATCTAAAGATAGCACACAGTATTGGACTTAACAGAAAAATCTTTATATCTTGTTGTAAGCCTTGTAAAATTAAAAGTTTCATAATTTTATTCTTCTTAGATATCTATATACTACATTATATTTAAATTCACATCATTATATATTCACAAATTCTATAACTTTGTTAGCAATCATCTCCACATCTTCTTTAGTAAGATGCATATGAAGTGGCACGGTAAGAATTTTATTTGACATAACATGTGCATTAGGGCATTTCCCATGGTCATATGCATACATCTCATATTCTGTATTGTCACGATAATGAACACCTGCATAAATATCATGCTTTTGTAAAAACTCTAATAAACCATCGCGATCATCTACGGCTATTTCATAAATATGGTAAGAACATTCATCTGCATATGGGGCTCCAATAACTTGTATTTTAGGCTCCTTAGCAAATATAGTATCATAACATTTAGCTAATTCTCTACGGTATTCATTTGTTTCATCCAAATATTGTAGCTCCACAAGACCTATAGCTGCCATGATAGAGTTTCCATGATCTTTATAACCCAGATACTCAACATCATATTTCCACTTATAGGAGCCCTTTGTTCCACTATTACGAGCATAAGTATCTAACCATGTTAGTTTACGACATACTTCATCATAGTGTTTGTTTTTAAAACAAATCATTCCACTATCCGCTGTTGGCAAATTCTTCACCGCTTGGAAAGAATAAACGGTCACATCAACACCTTCCCACGTTCCAGGCATAACACCATTTACACGAGTACCTGACATATGAGCCGCATCAAGAATTAGTTTAAGATTATGTTCCTTACAAATTTTTATAATCTCATCTAACTTACCAACACGTCCACCATAACCGACAAAAATGATAGCACGAGTTTTTTCATTAATTTTTTGTTTTACATCTTCTGGATCTAAGCAAAGATACTCATCAACATCTGCAAAACGAGGCACTAGTTTTTCATATAAAATTGCATGATTTGTAGAAACAAAGGTAATCGGCGTAGTAATTACTTCATCACCATTCTCCCAACCATTCTCTTTCTTCAAAATTTCAACTGCTAAATGTAATCCTACTGTTGCAGAGTTTAAAAAATGTGCTTGCTCATGTCCAGTATATTCTTTCCACTTATCTTCAAATTTTACTGTTTTAAAGCCAAGTCCAGTCCATCCAATTTCTAAACATTCTCGAATTTGCTCTAAACATTCTTCTACATGATATTTAGGTTTTAATACTTGAATTGTCATTATATTTGCTCCTTTATTTTTACTCTTTGTACCTCATTTTTCTACCATTATAAATATATACCCTAATTTTTTTAACAACGACATATCATATTCATTACTGGCATATATTATCAGCTACATTTACCTTACATTTATACTCCCCACTAAGAATATGTTGCCACCATTCTTTGTTATCTAAATACCACTGTACCGTTTTTTTGATTCCCTCTTCAAATGATGTTTTAGGTAGCCAACCTAATTCTTTACTTATTTTTGTAGGGTCAATAGCATATCGTAAATCGTGTCCAGGTCTATCTGTTACATACTCTATTAAGGATTCATCTTTTCCTAAAATAGAAAGAATCCCTTTCACAACACTAAGGTTTGTACGCTC
>CALGLI010000243.1 GCA_937930265.1 uncultured Veillonella sp.
TATCCTGATAAAACCTATACTGTAGCAGAAGAAGCACAAAATGTAAGTCATGTGCAATCACAAATGGAACAACTTAGTCATGAGCCATACTATTACATTGGTAAATCTAAAGATGGTAATGTTATCTTATCATCAGATGGACAACCTGTAATGGGACCTAAAAAAGAGTTACATATAGGTCGCCTAGATAGCACAGGAAAGTTAGATATTGTATTATATGAAGAATCAGGTAAAACAGTATTAGAAACCGTGAGTACTGGTTCTTCCATTGTTATGCCAACAAAGCATGTTGAAGTATCGTCTACTGGATTGATTTATGCCATGAAAGGCGAGGCGATTACCTATTATAATCTAGCAGGTCAAATGTTACATAGTAAGCCATTTAAATTTGATAAAGAATTATATGGTGACTTGCATAGTGTAGGTACAACAAATAAATTAGTAGGTATATTTAATGCTCGAACAGGAGAATACAAATCGGATGAGATATTTACGTCTCTAAATTGGAATCAAAATACAGGTCTTATTTCTGGTTATCAAAGAGATGGATCTATTTTATATTTTGATGATGAAGGTAAACAAGTAGAATCCTCTACAGCTTTGAAAATTATCTCGCAAACGGAAGGTACGGAACCTCGCAAAATACCAATGCCAGAACAAGTTGAGGGTGAACGTATTCAACGCGTATTAGCTCCTTTCAGTGAAGGAATTGCCTTTGTATTATTAGGTAATAAGCAAAAGGTAGCTATTGATGAAAGCGGAAAGATTCTATTCTCTGTGAAAGAGTATGATGAAATTGAACCGTACCTAAATGGCATAGCTCGTGTAACAAGAAAAGCTCATGGATTAAATTTTGGTGGAATTTTTAATACACTGGCGGCTGCTTTAGTGAAAGGTGCATTCTATCATCAAGCAACCTATGGTGAAACTGACTATGCTTGGACAACCTCTAAATTAAAACGAGGGTATATTGACAAAACAGGTAAAGAAGTTATTTCTTCTAAAAATCAGATGGTCAGCCCATTAACTGAAGCAGGGATTATGACGTATAAAGATGGTCGTTTTGGTTTATATACAAAAGAGGGCGTTGAAGTATTCCCAATGATTTATAAAAATATTACGTATATGCCAGAACTAGGAGCCTTTCTCTTACAAGATGAAGAAGGGCGTTGGGGTGTAAAACGTCAAGATAATAGTACTGTGCTTCCATTTGCGTATTCAAAATTAGAAGTTGTGGCTCCGACGGTGCTGGTAGGTAAATCTGGATATTCTTATCGAATGATTTCATTAGATACATTTCGTGAAATCGGTGAAAGCTATGATTCCATCACGGTGCCTAAACCATTCTATGGTGTTTATAGTGGATTAATTGGTAAACGAGGAAATAATACATACCTTGTCAACCTATTAACTGGTGAAAGTCTATTACAATTACCATCGGACACATCTAAAGTGGATACAGCTACTTTAGAAAGCGTAGTTTATAAACAACATGGTAAATATGGTGTTTTAGATTTTACAGGAAATACCATTATTGAGCCAAAGTATGAGTCCATACAAGTGTTTGTGGGAGAAGTTCACTAGTTTTCTTTATACCCATATAGATACATCGAAAAGTCTCTAAT
>CALGLI010000244.1 GCA_937930265.1 uncultured Veillonella sp.
CGCTTTTTCCATAGATTGGCGAACTTGGTTGTTAATGGAGTTTTCCATATCCGTGATTTGTAGTTCTGTATTCAATACGCCTACAACCATATTTAAGCGACGATTCACAGATAATTCTTCTAAAATACTTTGACGCACTTTCAATTGGATAGGCACAAGGAATGCAACTTGATCCGCCCATTCACTCGCATCTGAACTACCCAATACATGGTCTAGCCCTTCATCTGTATTCGGTTTGATTACTTCTACCCATTGGGCAAATTTAGATTGCAAAATGCGACGGTATGCTTCTTCTTCCATTGGATCTTCATGAATCGTTTCCAATGGTGTCACTGTTACTTCATAGAAAGGCTCCGTAGATAGAATAGCATCAATTCTAGTACGGCTTACGCCTTCCACTAAAATACGAACTACTCCGCCTGGCAAGCGAAGCATTTGATTTATTTTAACAATCGTCCCAACCTTGCCTAATTCTTCCAAGGTAGGAGTTTCGATATTTTCATCTTTCTGAGCAGTTACCACCAAGTATTGATCTCTATCCATAGCTGCTTTCACCGCTTGCACAGATGTAGTGCGACCAATATCTAATTGTGTTACTACTTTGGGAAATACGACCATTCCACGTAGGGGAACCATCGGTAATGTCATAGGTTTAGTTTCCATTGAACCTCCCAGTACTATATGATAAAAAGAAACCCATTCCGCCTTTGAAATGAGTTTCTTTGCCTTTACTATCTGATTGCTTCAGCGTGGACTCATTTATTGAGTATTGGCTCTTCTTCGCCACGAACCGCTTTATCTGTTACAATGCATTCTTTTACATCTTTCATAGATGGTACTTCATACATGACACGTTTCATAACTTTTTCAATAATCGCCCGTAAGCCCCGTGCTCCTGTATTGCGTTCTAAGGCTTCTTTGGCAATCTCATGGAGCGCATCTGATTCAAAGACTAATTTTACATCATCTAAGGACAGCATTTTTTCGTATTGCTTAGTCAATGCATTTTTAGGCTCTGTCAAAATTTTAATTAGTGCCTCTTCATCAAGTGGGCTGAGCGTAACCATCACTGGCAATCGTCCGATAAATTCAGGAATTAACCCGAATTTTTGTAAGTCTTCTGGCACAACTTCTTTCAAAATAGAGGCCACATCTTTTTCCTCTTTTTTTTGAATATCTGCACCAAAGCCTAATGTTTTTTTCGCAGTCCGCTTCGTGATCACTTTTTCCATGCCATCGAAAGCGCCACCGCATATAAACAAAATGTTAGTTGTATCAATTTGTAACATCTCTTGATTTGGATGTTTTCTGCCTCCTTGCGGTGGTACAGATGCAACTGTTCCTTCAAGGATTTTAAGTAATGCTTGTTGCACACCTTCCCCTGATACATCGCGTGTAATTGACGGATTCTCCGATTTACGCGCAATTTTGTCGATTTCATCAATGTAGATGATACCTCGTTCAGCTAGTTCTATATCATGACCAGCAGCTTGGATTAGTTTGAGAAGAATGTTTTCTACATCTTCCCCAACATAGCCTGCCTCTGTCAAGCTAGTAGCATCTGCCATGGCAAAGGGTACTTGTAGCATTTTTGCCAATGTTTGAGCCAATAATGTTTTACCACTACCTGTAGGACCAATGAATAATACATTGGACTTTTGTAGTTCTACATCATCGATGACATTGTCATGTTGCAAACGTTTGTAATGATTATATACGGCTACAGACAAGGAAACTTTAGCGTCATCTTGACCAATGACATATTGATCAAGATGCGCTTTGATTTCTTTTGGAGTCGGGATATCCTTTAAATCAAACGTTTCTGGTAGTTCTTCAATTTTGTCTTCCTCAATAATATGCTGGCAAACATCAATACATTCGTTACAAATGAACACATTAGGACCTGCTATCAATCGTTCGACTTCTGTTTCTGCTCTACCGCAAAAATTACAACGTCTTTCTTTATCGTCTTTATTCAAACCCCTGTCTCCTTATTTTTCTGTTGAAGATGGACGTGTTAACACCTCATCAATCAAACCATATGCTTTTGCATCTTCTGCAGACATGAAATTATCACGATCCGTATCTTGTGCAATCACTTCTATTGGCTGACCTGTATGATGGGCTAAAACACCATTCAATTCTTCTCGCAACCGTAATATTTCACGAGCATGAATTTCAATTTCAGATGCTTGTCCTTGGACACCACCTAATGGTTGGTGAATCATAATGCGAGAATGTGGTAACGCATAGCGCTTACCTGGTGCCCCCGCTGTGAGCAACAAGGACCCCATACTAGCCGCTGAGCCTACACATATGGTAGATACATCAGGTTTAATGTATTGCATGGTATCATAAATCGCCATACCTGCAGTTACTACTCCACCAGGGCTATTAATATATAAGTGAATATCTTTGTCAGGATCTTCAGATTCTAAAAATAGTAATTGAGCTACGATACTATTAGCTACCGTATCATCAATTGGACCACTCAATAGAATAATTCGATCTTTTAATAGACGAGAATAAATATCGTAGGAGCGCTCACCACGACCAGTTTGCTCTACCACGATTGGCACATACATAGACATCTAACACCTCTTATACATGTACCTGTATTAGCAATTATTCAGCTTTCTCAGCACCTTTAGCATTCTCAATAATGAAACGAGCTGCTTTTTTGCGTGCTACGGAACTTGCTAACATAGATACACGACCTTCTTTTACAATGATATCGTATACTTCTTTAGGATCAGCACCGAATTGTTGGGACATAGCAAAGATTTCATAGTTCATATCTTCTGGAGTTACTTGAACATTTTCTGCTTTCGCAATTTCATCTAATACTAAGTCAGCGCGAACGTTTTCAGCAGCTGCCGCTTTATTTTCTTCACGTAATTCTTCAATCGTTTTGTTGGAGAATTTTAAGTAGTCTTCTAATTTCAAACCACGACCTTCAAGATTCATTGCTAATTCTTGAACCATTTGTTCAGCACGGTCTTCAATCATGATTTCAGGGATATCTACTGTGGCATTTTTAACAGCTAATTCCACTAAACCTGCATTGTATGTGTCGATAGCACGACGTGCTGCATCATCTTCCATACGTTTGCGAAGATCTGCTACGAATTCTTCTGCAGTATTGTAAGATGGTTCAGTTTTACCTTGACCTACAGATACGGAACGCACGAATTCATCAGTGATTTCTGGTAATTCTTTACGTTTAATATCATGGATATGGCATTCAAATTTTGCTTCTTTACCCGCCAATTCTTTTACGAAATAGTCTTCTGGGAAGGATACAGTTACAGTTACATCTTCACCAGCTTTGTGACCGATTAACTGTTCTTCGAAACCAGGGATAAAGCTGCCAGAACCGATTTGTAATGGGTAGGATTTACCTTCGCCACCATCAAATGCTTCGCCATCGATGAAACCTTTGAAATCGATTGTTGCAAAGTCATCATTTTGCACAGTAGCGTCTTCTGGAGCTGCTACCATTTTAGCTTGTTGGCTACGAATATTGTTTAATTGTTCTTCTACTTGTTCGTCAGTGATTGTAGCATCTTGTTTTTCTACTTCTAAGCCTTTGTAGTCACCTAATGTAACTTCTGGTTGTTTTACTACTGTTGCTTTGAAGATTAAGTCTTTACCTTCTTCAAATTGTTCACGTTCGATTTCTGGATTGCTAACAGGAACGATTTCGTTTTCACGAAGTGCTTCTGTGTAAGCACGTCCTGCTAATAATTCAAAGGCCTCTTCAGCGATAGCTTCTTTACCATAGTTCATTTCCAAAATTTTACGAGGTGCTTTACCTTTACGGAAGCCTGGAATGTTAACTTGGCCAGCGATGCGTTTTACAGCTTGTGCAAAACCTTTTTTCACATCTTCCGCTGGAATTTCGATTGTAATAGATACCTTATGCTGATCAACAGCAGTTACAGTTGCTTTCATGAAACTATTTCCTCCTTAGGGTATACTGCACCCAAATTATAAGTTTTAATATTGCATTCTTAATATTATCATAAAGTTGTCAATCGTGCAATTATTTCCCTATTTGTCTTGTTCTTCTGCGATAAGTTTCATGATATCATGACGACTTACCATGCCAATCAAATGATACGCATCATCAACAACTGGCAAGTTTTTCAAATGTTTTTCCACCATAGCCCCTACCGTCGCTTCTACCTCTGCATCTGCATAGGCAGTAATTACTTCTGTAGTCATAATTTCTTCTACATGGGTAGCCATTAATTTTTTGAATTGTCCATCGTATTCACCGATGCCACCATAGTAAATATTAGCACCTAAAATATTGATGTAATGTGGCGCATGAGGACGTACTTTTTTATACAATAAGTCCCCTTCCGATACGATGCCGATTAGTTTATTATCTGCATCTACTACAGCAATGGCTGTTAAATTGTGTTTCACCATCAATTTAGCTACATTTGTAATTTGTTCATCTTTACCAACAGTAATTGGATATTTGTTCATAATTTCTTGTAATGTCATGGTCGGTTCCTCCTATTTCATATATACATACGCAGTAAAGATAGCTATTACTATCGCTGTTACAACCAAAATTGCTGTTAAACTTTTGCGGTTACCACCATCGCCACCTTCTTCGGTACCAATGTGGTTGCCCTCTTCATCATAATTGTGACGGTATTGCCCTTCAAGATCCGTATAATCTGTTACGTCTTCTACGGTTTCTTGTTGTCGCAATTCTTGCAACCGTTTTCTACGTTCCTCCACATCATTGGCTACAGAGTGGACTTGCACTTTCATCACATCTTCTCGTAACCCTTCGAGACGCGGCACCATTATTTGCAATCGTTCTACCAATGCCTTATTAATTTCTACGCAGGAACTCAATGCAGTTTGATGCAAGAATAAAATTTGCACCGTTTCTTCTTCCGATACACCTGGTGCCCCTTCTACCACTGATTTCGCAAGTTCTGTTTCTTTCGCAAGCATATCCACCACTGTAGAAATATAATAATCTACACGGTCAAAAATTGTATTCAATTCTACGTTTTGTTCTAATAATTCGTGTTTACGATGGAATAAATAAGCTGGATTACCACCAGAAGTTTCCATTTGTTGAATCATATTCGCCATCTCTACAGAGGTATCCAATACGGTACAAATTGTATTTGTTACATTCTCATATTCTCGTATACCATCGAGGACCATATGACGACGTTCTTCTAATATGTTAGATATTCCCTTTTCTTCTAATTCGACAAAGAGAGTGTCATATCCTTGTACCAATGTTTGTATTTCTCTCTGAATAGCAAGAATATCTTCTTTTCCCTCTGTTAACTCTGTTGTATAACGCCCCACAAATTCTGGCTCCTCTAAAGGTAATTCTTGCACATCTGCCGACACATAGGTAATTCCTTTTTTAATTGCACTTGCCATGCATATCTCCTTTCCTACCAATGATATGGTTCATTTCGATTAATTTTACAAGCTCTATATAATTGTTCTACTAGCACAAGGCGCACCATTTGATGGGTGAAAGTCATGGGGCTGATGGACAATTTCCACTGTGCCCGCTGTCTCAGTTCTTCGGACACCCCAAAAGCGCCACCAATGAAGAACACCATCTCACTATGACCTTGCACTTCTAATTCACTAATCCGTTTTGCCAAGTCCTCGGAACTCATCTGTTTCCCGTAGACATCGAGAAGCACTACAAAGGATTGGGGGGTGCAATATTTCAACAACCGTTGCCCTTCATCATAAAGTGCTTTCTGCTTATCTGATGGGCTCGGTTTATCCCCTAATTTACTTTCCGACAGTTCTGTAATCGTCACACCCCCATAGGGTTGCAATCGCTTTACAAATTCCGCTACCCCTTCTCGTAAATAGGGCTCTTTTAACTTTCCTATACAATAGATAGAAAATTTCATACTATACTATCTCCTAAGACGTTCACTATATGCCACGGTGGCACTATGGATATTACCGACTACCACCAATGGACGTATATTCCTTCGGATCTCCATGTTGGGCAGTAAACCCTAGTTCCCCTCGTTCCTCGCACCATGCCAACAGGCGATTCGATAATTGGTCTACTAGATGGAGCGAATTATTTTGCTCCGATCGATGGGCAAAGACCACTTCCATATCCTTAGGCCGTCTCAAGGCTGACAACACTTTCATCGCCGTCACATTCGACAAATGACCTGCATTACTCTTGACCCGCCGTTTTAAATCTGGCGAGTATGGTCCATATAACAACATATGCTCATCATAGTTGGCTTCTAAGACCAATAAATCTGTATCATGTAAATGCTCTAGCATCTCTTTAGATACCATACCTGTGTCCGTCAATAGAGCCGCCTTTGTGTGTCCTTTATAACAAGTAATCCCTATGGGATCCACCGCATCATGGCTCGTAGAAAATGGTTGCAACACCATATCTCCTATAGTTACCTCTTTCGTCCCTAACGTTTGAAAGCACTCCGCAGATAGGCTAAATTTATCCATAAGGCGCCGTGCTGTATTAGGTCTTGTAATAATCGGCAACCCCATTTGCTTAATCATTTGCGGAACCCCCGCAATATGGTCCGAATGTTCATGGGTAATGACGATGCCTTCCACCATATGTTTCGGTATTTCTAAATCCTGCAAAGCCTTGGTAATCCTACGACAACTAATGCCTGCATCGATAATCACTGCACTGTGAGAACTGCGTATGATGGTGCAATTCCCTTTACTACCGCTAGCTACGACATGAACTTCTAATTCTTTTTCTTGCAATGTCATTGTCTCCTAGCTTCTTTCTAATACATCTATGAAAGCTTTCATATTATCCGTTAAATCTGGTCCTCGTCGGAACATATCGCCCCCTACAAGGAACATCGTATCCTTACCGTATATGCTCACCAATTCAGGTAAACGCGCTTCCGTCACACCACCACCCGGTAATGGGCATGATGGTTTAATCGATGCCAAGGTTCCACGATTTACATCGCAGATTTCACGGCATAAGTCTGGTTTAAAGGTAAATCGTCCACCGTAGGATACAAAAATATTCATATCTCCGCCGAAAATACGTGGCAACAAGCCCATCCAAATGGTGGCAGCAATTCCCGATGTGCCTGGCAATGTAAATCCACCCATCATCGACGGATGGACAATTAATGGCAAGTTCAAAGAATCATCTGTGGCCAATCGATGTAGCCAACCAAATCCAATTAAGGAAGGCGCCACCATCAGAGCTGTAGCACCTGCTTCTTTCGCATAATGGGCCCGTTCTAGCACATCTGTACCGTCTCCAGATACATTGGCTGCATAGAGGGTATGATGGCCGCTCTTAGCATTCGCCTCTTGCACCGCATGGGCACAACGTGACACCCGATCTTTGAAAGGAGAAAAGGATTGATTTGTCAATCCATGGTCATCCTTGATTACATCGGCACCGCCCATGGTATAGGCGTGACACATACGAGCTAGTTCTTCATTTGGTGTACCCATCGGTTTAATGACCGCTTGAATCATAGGACGAGTTGGGGTTTGGCATAGCTCTCGAATGCCTCCTAAGCCAAACTTAGGCCCTTGAAAGACGTCAACTAAACTTGGGCATAACTCTATGTCCACCACCCAAATGTGGGGCTGCAAGGACGAGTTCCCAAAGACTACATTTAAAAACTGTGTCACTTCAAATCCCGATGTTTCCACAGAGTAGGCAATTTTCGCCCAAAAACAATCTTCTTTTTCTTCTAAGGAAATCAACTGTCCCACCATGTGTCGGCGAGGGTCGCTTTCACCTAATAATTCGTAAGGAAATTCAATGGTTTGTTCCACCTGTATGGACCAAGCCACTTGCTTCGCCTCTTCATAGGTAGGAACATGCAATGCATAGGTTACGGAAAATGTTTCCATCAGTAACTCCTTTCCCATCATTACAACTGTATCTATTCTATCTTGTGAGTATCTATGTGAAAGCCTGTTACACCCATTAGGATGCAACAGTTTCTAGAGAATCTATTTTCTCTATTCTTATAGTATGACATAAGTTCTTATGAAATGCTATGTTATACCTACAATTATACACTATATGCAATAAAAAAGAACCTCTAATCGACTAGGTTCTTTTCTAAGAATGTGGTACACTGTTACTATTATTTACTTTATCATTCTATTAGATGTTGTTGCCATCTGTATGCACACTTATAAGTGGCAGATTCTATATAAACTTATCATGAGTTGCTATCCTCTCAGGACCTCTTATGAGTGTTTTCCACATCAGTTGACCCAACATTCTGACATTTGACATAAAGATACATGCATCATGTATCAGAAAGGACTATCTATGAACTGGAATAATTATCTTTCAACTATGACACAAACATTACCCCCTTCCGGGATTCGTAAATTTTGGGAAAAAGCCATGTCCATGGACGATGTAATCTCCCTTTGCGTGGGAGAGCCCGATTACATTCCTCCCCAACCGGTTCTTGACGAGTTAATCGCTAGTGTGAAGCGAGGCGAAACAAACTACTCCCCCAATGCAGGTATCTTGCCACTACGTGAGGCTATTAGCAATTGGTATAACCGTCGTTACCACGTACACTACGGCACGGATGAAATGATGCTCACTATCGGTGCTAGTGAGGCCATCGACTTGTCATTACGAGCATTGCTAAATGAAGGAGACGAGGTATTAATTCCGAACCCATCCTATGTGGCTCATCAAGCAGAAGTTCACATGTGTGGTGGCAAGGCTATACCTGTACCAACACATTTAGAAGATGGATTCAAACTTCGTGTGAACGAGTTAGAAAAACTTGTGACAGGAAAGACAAAAGCCATTTTGATGTGCTACCCAAGCAATCCTACAGGAGCCATCATGGACTATGAAGATCTATTGCCTATCGCCGAGTTCGCTAAATCCCATGATCTAATCATCATCTCCGATGAAATTTACTCAGAGTTAACCTACCACAAGGACCATGTATCTATAGCGTCCTTGCCGGACATGAAAGAGCGGACCATCATCTTAAACGGTTTCTCCAAGTCCTATGCCATGACTGGTCTTCGCATCGGTTTCCTCTGCGCTCCGGCACCATTCATTACAGCTTGCATTAAACTACATCAGTACAGCATCGTCGCCCCTGCTACACCAGTGCAACAGGCTGCTATCGTGGCCCTCAACGAATGTGCCGATTCCGTGGTGGCTATGCGAGCAGATTACCTAGAACGACGCGATATGATTGTGAAAGGATTCCAAGACATGGGCCTACCGATTGCCGTTCCAGAGGGAGCTTTCTATGTGTTCCCTGACATCTCTCAAACTGGTTTATCCGATGAAGATTTCTGCGAACAGTTATTAGAGCAACAACATGTAGCGGTCGTACCAGGTTCTGCTTTCGGTACCTGCGGTGCTAACCGTATCCGTTGTTCCTATGCTTCCTCTAAGGAAACCATCCAAGAGGCGTTACGCCGCATTAAGTTATTTTTAAATACTATCCATAATTAATATATACATAAAACCACATTGGACAGTAAATGTACTCATAGCAATTTTCTTCTATTGTATAGGGTACTATCTATGTATATATCATCTTATTCATGGAACCGCTTAATTGCTTTATACCTTATCCTAAATAATATTTAAACAACTATGCATACCATAAAAGGGTTGTACCAACACTACTACAGTAGTTCGGTACAACCCTTTTTCTATCTCTTCGATATGTAATTAGGCACGTTCACAAGAGGCTGTCGTG
>CALGLI010000245.1 GCA_937930265.1 uncultured Veillonella sp.
TAATATCCTATATATGATTTTAGGGGATGCCCAAAAAGTAAATATTTATATGGGAGTTAGTAAAAATCTCTACCATTCTCATGACAATGAAAGTGGAATTACACAATTAGGTGTAAAATCCTATGCACAACATATGATTGAGCCAAGTTTAAAAGGGAATTTTACAGGTAGTAAGATTACAGAGCAAACATCACAAGATAAGGCATCAATTATGAAACGCATCCAATCGGCTAAATATGCTGGTTATATGAATGGTGTACCAGGTTTTATTGAAAAACATTTGGGAGAAAATAAAGACTTTCAAGGAGCGGAACGCCTTATCGATACCATGGTGGGTAGTGAATTTGGCGTAATTGTTATTGCACGAGCTTGCAATGGTCGAGATGTGTTGGCATTAACAGAACAAATCAATCAGCTTCACAATGAGTTAGAACCATTAGCGAAGATTACGAAACAAGAAACATTGGGAAATCAATGGAATTACAGTACCAATGAATCTGAGAATATCAGTAGAAATGTAGGTACTAGCAAATCTCACGACACAAGTGAATCAGTGGGCAGAAATGAATCTGATAGCGTTGATACGAGAACAGATACATCATCACAGTTAAATGCTTCTAAAAATGATAGTACTAATAATCAAACTGGGGAGACTACTGGATATAGTGAAAGTTATAGTAACCCTAAACAATACTCTAAGTCAGATGGCAATACCAATACTAATGATAGGTCTAGCTCTAATTCCAGTTCGAAGTCTGATTCAACCTCGATTAGTGAAACTGTGTCAGCAGATGATAGTGTAAATTACCAATATAGTACATCTAAAAATATTTCTAATACGAGTCAATGGTCAAAAACACGGACTACAACAGAGGGGACTACGAACTCAAAAAATATATCCAATAGTAATGATACGAGGACAAGTACTAGCCAAAATACATCTATTCAAAAAAATCATAGCAAATCAAAAGGCTCAGGAGAAAGTGATAGTTCATCAACACAAACTACATACTCTTTAGAAGCCAGTAAAAAGGTTATCCTTAATTGGCTAAAATATTTAGATGAAACATTTATGACACGCATTGATAAGGGCAAAAGTAAAGGTAGTTTCGAGGTAGCGAGCTATCTGTTTACATCACAAAATCCAGCAACCTTGTACCGCTTGGCAAATACAATGATGTCTTTATATGGTGGTGAAAAAGGGAATGTAGAACCGTTAGGCTTTATTGATTTAACAGATAGTAAGAATCGTGAAAATGCGGAGGCTAAACAAGTACGTCATATCTTTGAAAACTTACAATTACCAGTATTAAATAGTTCTACATCGATTTGGAAATCGGCATTTTCTAAGTTACCTAGTCGAATGAATAAGAAAGAGTCCATCGGTACTTGGTTAACTGTAGAAGAGCTAGGTATTATGATGGGTATGCCACAGCGAGAAGTACTAGGTCTTGCTGCTAGAAATGAAGTGGAATATGGTCTTAATATGAAAGACCTTTCTGTAGATGCTAGTGAAGAGTATATTGAACTTGGTGCTTTAATTCATCATGGGGAAGTTAGAGCACAAAATAAGGTATATCTTGAAAAAGCAAACCTTAGCAAGCATACTTTTATATGTGGTGTTACAGGAAGTGGTAAAACAACAACTTGTCAAAGTATTCTAATGAATGCAGACTTACCATTTTTAGTCATTGAACCAGCCAAAACTGAGTATCGTACATTGATGCACGAACAAGGTGGGGAGGATATTTTATATTTCACCTTGGGACGACAAGATATAGCGCCATTCTTCTTAAATCCTTTCGAGATTCTTCCAGGTGAGTCTATCACGAGTCGTGCAGATATGTTGAAAGCGTCTTTTATCTCTGCTTTTGAAATGGAAGCAGCCATTCCACAAATTATAGAAGCCGCTACCTATGAAGTATATGAGAAAAAAGGTTGGGATGTTCGAAGCTTCAAATGGATTAATCCATTAACTGCACAAGAAGAAGACCCATTTGTAGCAGATAGCTTTGCATTCCCGACCATTACGGATTATTTAGGTGTTGTGGAAGAAGTCGTGGATCGGCAAGGATTTGATGAGCGTCTTAAAAATGATTACATCGGTTCCTTGAAAGCTCGTTTACAGGCGTTGACTGTAGGGGCTAAAGGAATGATGTTGGATACGCCAAGAAGTATTGATTTCAAAGATTTAGTGACAAAAAAGGTAGTTATTGAATTAGAAGAAATTAAAGATGGTACAGAAAAGTCTCTCATCATGGGATTCATCATTACTAATTTATTAGAAGCGATTAAGTATCAATATGAAAGAGATAATACGTTCCAACATATTACATTAGTGGAAGAAGCTCATCGATTATTAAGTCGATATGAACCTGGTGATAGTCTTAATAAAAAACGGGGTGTTGAAATCTTTGCGGATATGCTAGCAGAGGTTCGTAAGTATGGGGAATCATTAATCATTGTGGATCAAATTCCTAATAAGATGACACCAGAAGTATTGAAAAATACAAATACGAAGATTGTGCATAAAATTTTTGCCAAGGACGACAAAGAAGCTATCGGTAATACAATGGCACTTAATGAAGATCAAAGAGACTTCTTATCTTACTTAGAAACAGGGCGAGCTGTGGTGATTACAGAAGGTTGGAAAAAACCAGTACAAGTTAAAATTACACCACGGTCTCAAACGGATGATAAAAAATCGAATCATGAGATGAGTAATGTTAAAGAGTGGTTATCTAAAAAATGTTATGAATACTATGCGGAGCATAACCATTGCGGAGTAATACCAGGATTTAGTTCCTTTGAGGGGACATTAACATCCGATATGGTAGAGGAATATTTAACTTTACTACGAGAAGATTCGTTTTTTGCCAATGATAATCTGAAAAAATTTCTTTTAAGTGGATGTTATGATTCTAAAGTAGAAAAAAGTGCAAGGCAACAATTTATCAAATTCTTCTTTAATGATTACGTTCATGTGATGAAAGAATATTTTATATTTGATACGAATCCATGTCACAAAGCTTTTTGTATCGGACAATTACAAGCTAAAGAAGGAAAAGAGTTTTTTGCAAATATGCAAGAAATGTTTAAGGGACTTTTTGAATTACAAAAGAAAGATGAAAGTCAATTTAACAAAGTACTCTCCAGTGATATGGATTTGATGATTAATAAATTAACTATGTATTTTAAATAGGAGGTATTATTATGGGATTTTTTGGAGATCTTTGGGATGGGATTAAGTCAGTTGGATCTGCAATCGGTAGTGGTCTTAGAGCAATTGGATCTGGTATTAAGAGTGTAGCAAAAGCTTGTTCAGGAATTGTCAGTGGTGCCATTAAAGGATTGTCAAAACTAGGCGGGGTTATTAAAGATTTAGGCATGAAAGCTGTAGGATTTTTAGGCGGTATCAGTAAAGCCTTAGTACCAATTTTGACACCAGTTTTTGGACCGTTTGCACCAGTTATTGCGGATATTATTGTTAACGTAGTGACGAATGTGATTTTGGGACTTCTTGAAAAACGTGGAGAGCCTAAAATGGAAGAAGAAGAGATGGAAGAATATGGGTACTTATTAGAACAGTCTGATTCACATCCAGAATGGAAACAGGCGGATGAATTTGAAACTGGTAGAGAACATTACCAATATTTACGTGATGCAGCCAAAGAAGCTGGTATTGAAGATATGCCAAAAGTACCACGTTTCTCCCCAGAGGCACTTATACGTAAATCTTTAAGTATGTCAGCTATGGCAGAACGCTTAGCTCATAAAGAAGGTATTGGGTTGCCAGTGGATTTCCTTGTGAAAACAGGTTTAAAACTATTGACACTTGAAGAGTTTGAAGCGATTATAGCGGCGGCCAAATCATTAGGATATGAAAATGTTCCTTATGCTGATTTAATAGATAAAAAATTATCTCCAGAAGAAACAGAAAAGTTTACTGAAGCAATTCGTAAACAGTTGATAGC
>CALGLI010000246.1 GCA_937930265.1 uncultured Veillonella sp.
ATTCCTACCGATACAATGAGTGCTGCCTTAGAAACAGCCAATGTGGAGCACCGTAGTGGGGCTTGTGGAGAAATGCTGGCACAACTGGTGAAAGAAGGATGTAAGGAAGGTCTATTCGACGTGCCACAGATGTTACAAATTACAGCAGGAATGACATTGATGCGCTTACTTCACATGCATCATAAAGAAGTGCATGATCGTGTATTTGAAACGACACCCATATTGAAACGAGGTATGATTAAAGGGACTCGGTATACAAAAGTTGGCTCCGTGGAGATGATGGAAAAAGTGAATGCTGTCATGGAGCGATGGGGTATTATTTGGGTACACCAAGATGCGTACGACTTGGTGGATGGCGAGTTAATTCCATTACGGGCTATTTGCGGCGAAGATAGCGTGTTCCCTTGGAGTACAGCGCAGTCTGAATCTGTAGTCTCTATAGAAGCACCACCTGTCTTTGACGTGGCTCAAGCCTTACGAGATGGAATGCCTGTTTCCGTGTATACCTCTTATGCGAGAAGTGCGGCAAAATTAGTGTTGTTAGATGAACAAATGGCGAAGTTAGAAGCAGATTGCATCCGTGAAGAGGAAGAGCGACAAGAGCAATTACGCTTAGAAGAAGAACGGAAAGCCCAACTTCAACGAGATCGTGAGGAAGCACAACGCAAAGCGGAACTTGAAACACAGGAAAAAGCCTGTGAACTTTCACCGGAGGAAGTCAAAGTATTGTTGGCGAAGTTGAAAGAGTTAGAAGAGGAAAACGAGTCCTTACGAGAGGCTTATACATCCTTGGAAGATAAAAATGAAGAGTTGTTGGCGGAAAATAATGAGTTGCACAAGGAGAATAAACAACTTCGCATCGATTATGACCGTTTGTTGGAAGATTTGGAAGACCATACGGACCCAGATACCCCAGACACAGTACAAACACCGCATGGCGTGGCGTACACCGATGAACAAGGCAATTTGTATATGTCTAAAGTGGGACGATTATTTGAAGGTGATGAAGTGGATGATGATATGCAAGAAGGGAAATTTATCTTGCTACGCGGGGAAGAGAAAGATTTATATCCTCATGAAGTGCGTGATTTAGTGTTAGATATGTTGGCAGATTATAAGAAATTATGTGCCCCTAATTCTCGCCGTGAACATGTTATCCAGGATTTGTTAGAGGCGAATCATTTTAACAACTCCATCCGTAAACGCCGTGAAGAATTGAAAAATAAAATCCGTACATACCGTAAAATGGACTCTAGTTTCGAATCCTATTTGCGTAGCATCGGATTCCAAGTGACAGGAAAAGGGAAACATTATAAATGGACCTATTTTGATGACCCACGGTATGTAATCACTGCAGGCAAGACTATCAGCGATGGTTGGTGTGCAGGGTTGAATATCTACTCTGTCATTGAACGATTGATGTTGTAGTCCGCAGACATAGCGTAGCATATAAAAAGAGGAAAGTTGATTCGCATCAGCTTTCCTCTTTTTTGTTGGGAGCTGTTTTGTGACAGCTCCTGTTAGTTAGAAGGATCTATTTTGTAGTAGGTTGTTATTTCTTGCCCCCTTCTTGTAAGGCTTGTAAATAGCCTTTGACAGGGTTGATATCGTTTTTACTGCATTGTAGAAAATGGGCTAGGATACATTGCAGTGTTTCTTCGGAATAGGATTGTAATTCACCAGTCATGTATGTTTCCACAGATGTATGGGTCATGGAATTATCCTTGGATTGAATCGGTCTATGATGTGTATCATAGCCTGGTGTTTCAGCTTGGATGGCTAATTCCCACTTCATGTACAGTGCCATAATGGCTGTCACTAAAGAAACTTTAGTGGAGGACATAGGTGGAAATTTATCCTTTATAGCTAAAAATTCATCGGGATGAGTAGCTTCCATCATATATCCGTATTTGAAAGTCACCAAGTTGTGCCCTTTCATGCGTGCTACTTCTAAATCGTGCAAATAGGATTGCAACACTGGTGTGGAATACATAGACCAATAGGCATGGCGCGATACGATGAAGTTTCCTAGTTGATCTTGGCAAGGAGAGCGATGGTCCACATTTTGTGTATGGGTGAAGAGTGGCCACTCTTGTTGAATGATGGAAATGATTAAATCGTCTTTCATAATAGAGCTCCTATTCTACCCAAGAATCTTCTCCGCGGAGAAGTGGATCTTGAATGTGTTGAACGACTTCTTTAGCTTGATACGTTAAGAAATCAATGGGACTTGTACTTAGACCATTGCGTTGTAGTTCTTGGATAATGGCATTGCATAAGCGATCGATGTGAGGTTTTGTATCTCTAATCGGTGCGTCTAGTAATTCGGGAATTCCATGTTTCACAGTATTTCCTAAGATAGGAAGGCTACAGCTGTGGCGATAGATCCATTTGTAGAATGGAGCATAGGATTTGTTCAATAGATGCACGAGTAGCATGTAATGATGGACAAATTGATGCAATGCTAAACTTGCGGCAATGGTATCACCACGCTGTAACATGCGAGGTAAGTTATACTGACCAGACTGCGCTAGCTGATTTAATTCATAGGCGATTTTACGGAGCCGAATATCCTCTGGATAGTAGGCCAATAAGCGCTGACGAATATGTGTGAAAGAACCGAAATTGTCTAGAAATACTTCCCCATTGGTAGCGGTACAAAGTAAATCTTGAGGGATGCGGCGAAATTCTTTTTCACATTGCGGTCCTTCAGGGTACAGTGTATATCGCTTGTAAAAGTTGGAAATGCTTTCAATTTGCACTGTGCCATAGGCATAGTTCTTAAAGTAGCTGTGAAGACGCTCTGTATTAGCTTTGTAGGTGTCAGCAGGTAAGAATAGCTGACATCGTTTTGTAAAGTCATGGTCTTCAGAGATGACATCATCAAAGCCTAAGCATTCTGATCCAGTGCCCACAAGAGCTAGGCATATATGGGGTACTAGGTCAGATAGATTAAGTTCTATATCTTGTGCGACTTGATGAGCTAGTTCTCTGCCTAGTTCAAGTCCTGTTTGGCGATGACAGGGTGTCTCTTGTTGCAGTGTTTTGATGAGGTCTTTTACATAGTCAAGATTGTGCAACACTGATTGATAGGCTTGACTTTCTACGCCGTAATTATGTTTCACAATAGGTAGGGCTTCTCGATATAAATTGAGGGCCACATCGTAGTGATGCTGTTCCATTTCATAGTCAGCCCGATTATTCAGCACCGCCGCATACATAGGGTGTTCTGTACCTACCTCGCGACGCAAAATGTAGGCCGCCTTATCTAGATAGACTTGAGGAGAAAGCTCTCGTGTTCCCTTGATGTGTTTGCTGATTTCATACAAATTATTGTAGCTGATGGCTAGGGGAACTTGATACTCCGTAGGCTCCAATAGGCGGACAGCTTCTAATTGCAATTCATGAGCTGTTTCGTAGTTGTTGGTATCTCGATAGAGTAGAGATAAATTATTGAGCAAGCCAATATAAGCATAGGATGTATCCCCAACAGATTGGAAAATCTCTTTGGCTTTTAACAGATGTGTTTCTGCCTCGAAATAGGACTTCTTTTCACGATAGGTATTTCCTAAATTGATTAAAATCGTAGCATACGTTTGTGGCGTATAGGTATCGCTTTGTTCATAGATGCGTAAGGATTCATCAATGGCAGCAATAGCATCGTCATATCTACCTACATTGCGTAGGGACCCACTATATTCATTTAAGATCTCAATCAATTTTTTATGATTGTTTTGAACACGGCAGAGATGAATGGCCTTTTCTAGATAGTCGATCATGCCTTGCTCATTGCCTTGGCGCCATAATGTATGCGCTTGTTTCAGTAGAGATTGAATTGATTCCATAGAACCTCCTATAACAAGGTGAGTAATTCTGATGAAGGGTCTGAAATATGGGCGTAGCTGACAATTTCTTTTGGATACAATTGTGAAAGTTCCTCTTCAATGGCTTTTAAATCACTATAGGAAGCAGAGATGGTAAGAATACTTTTACCACATAAACCGATTCCAATTTGAAGACTCAGTAATTGCACCCGATGATGCCAAGCTATGTGATTAGCTAGATGAAAGACGGCTACTGATGTGTTACATTCATAGATACCTAGGTGAGAGACGCTAGGTATTTTTTGTTTGTGCTGAAATGTAGAGAGCACATCAGGGTGGAGTCCCGTAATAGTTTTATACTGAATCTGTTTTTCAGATCCTAAGATGAGTTCGATTTGTTGTATTACATCGGTATCTGCAATCAGTACAAAGAAAGCTTTGCCAGGACATATACGGTAATGTTTGACAAAAGAGATGGGATAGTCTTTCAATAACCGATCTAAAAGAGCAAATCCAGCTGCGATACGATTGGTTTCCCAAAGACATATAGCCGTGTGCGATGTCATGGTAATCACCTCCTGCATATAATTACTTTCAGTATAAAGAGAAATATAAGGGACATCAATAGACGAAAGAGAAGAGGTGTCTATAGTACCGTGGTTAAGTTTGAATATTACCAAGTCATGATGAAAACACATAGGAAGTATGATAATTTTAGAATTAAAGATGATAGCGGCATACATTATACATATGACTAGAGGTTTGAATTTTACAAATATTTGGATTGTAAATTATTATCAGTTAGACTCTGAAATGTGGTACCATTTTCTTAACAAGCATGCACAGTATTCCATTTGCGCATAATTGGGACGGAGGCATGAGATTTTTTATACGTTGTAAGGAGGTTAACACATGCTAGAACGAGGATTTAGTAAACCAACAGAACGAATTGAAAAGTTAAGAAAAGTAATTATTGATGCTGTACCACAGGTCGAATCAGAACGTGCAGTTTTAATTACAGAATCTTACAAGGAAACCGAAGGTCAACCTACGATTATCCGTCGTGCTAAAGCTGTTGAAAAAATCTTTAACGAGTTGCCAGTTACAATCCGTGATAATGAACTTGTAGTTGGTTCTATCACAATCAACCCACGCTCCACAGAAATTTGCCCAGAGTTCTCCTACGATTGGGTAGAAAAAGAATTCCATACTATGCATAAGCGTATGGCCGATCCATTCGAAATTTCTGAAAAAGTACAACATGAATTGCATGAAGCTTTCAAATATTGGGAAGGTAAAACAACTAACTCCTTAGCAGATTCCTATATGGAACCAGATACAAAAGACTGTATCGCCAATGGTGTATTCACGGTAGGTAACTACTTCTTCGGTGGTGTAGGCCACGTAAACGTAGACTACGGTAAAATCTTAGAAAAAGGTTTCCGTGGTGTATTAGAAGAAACTATTACAGCATTACATGCACTAGACGAAGATGATCCTAGCAGCATTAAGAAAAAACAATTCTACAATGCAGTTATTATCTCCTACAATGCAGCTATCCGATTCGCACATCGCTATGCTGAAAAAGCTCGTGAGTTAGCAAGTCAAACATCTTGCCCAACTCGTAAAGCAGAATTACAACAAATCGCTGCTAACTGCGATCGCGTACCTGAATTCGGCGCTCGTAACTTCTGGGAAGCATGTCAATCTTTCTGGTTCTTACAAATCATGGTTCAAATTGAGTCCAATGGTCACTCCATCTCCCCAGGCCGTTTCGACCAATACATGTATCCATACTTAAAAGATGATCCAATTGATCGCGTAAAAGCACAAGAATTAGTAGACTGCATCTGGGTTAAATTGAACGATATCAACAAAACTCGTGATGAAATCTCTGCACAAGCATTCGCTGGTTATGCAGTATTCCAAAACCTTTGCGTAGGTGGTCAAGATTCTGAAGGTAAAGATGCAACAAACGAAGTATCTTACATGTGTATGGAAGCAGTAGCGCACGTTCGCTTACCAGCTCCATCCTTCTCTGTACGTGTACATCAAAATGCTCCGATGGAATTCTTATATCGCGCTTGCGAAGTATCCCGTTTAGGCTATGGTGTTCCAGCATTCTACAATGACGAAGTAATTATCTTGGCTCTTGTTTCTCGTGGCGTAGCATTAAAAGATGCTCGTGACTACTGTATCATCGGTTGTGTTGAACCACAAGCGGGCCATCGTACAGAAGGTTGGCATGATGCGGCGTTCTTCAATATTGCAAAAGTTCTTGAAATTACTCTTAACAACGGACGTTGTAAAGGCAAACAATTGGGACCTAAAACTGGCGAGTTAGAAGAATTAGATACTATGGATAAATTGTTGGCAGCCTACCAACAACAAATGGAATACTTCGTTCGTCACTTAGCAAAAGCTGACAACGCTGTTGACTACGCTCACATGGAACGCGCTCCATTGCCATTCATGTCTGCTATGGTTGATGATTGTATCAAACGCGGTAAGTCTTGCCAAGAAGGTGGCGCAATCTACAACTTCACAGGACCTCAAGCATTCGGTGTTGCTGACGCAGGTGACTCCTTATATGCAATCCAAAAAAATATTTTCGAAGATAAACGCTTTACATTAACTGAATTGCGTGAAGCATTAGAAGCTAACTTCGGTTATAGCGATAGCGCAGCTCCAATTTGCACTCCTTCTATTCCAGAATCTACATTAGATGAAGCTCAAATCTATGAAGCAGTTAAGAAAATCTTATCCTCCACAGGATCTATCGACATTGCTACATTGGAATCTCATTTGAAACAAGGTACTGGTACAGGCACAAGCTGTGGATGCAAATCACAAGCTGATCCAAGCAAATATGCAACTATCCGCAATATCTTGAAAAACACTGATTCCTTCGGTAATGATATTGAAGAAGTAGACCAATTCGCATATCGTTGCGGTAAAATCTACTGTAATGAAGTGGATAAATACATGAACCCTCGTGGCGGTCAATTCCAAGCTGGTATCTACCCAGTATCCGCTAACGTATTGTTCGGTAAAGACGTAGCTGCATTACCAGATGGACGTTTAGCAACTGAACCATTGGCTGACGGTGTATCTCCTCGCCAAGGTAACGACGTAAACGGTCCTACAGCGGCTTCCAACTCCGTAGCAAAATTAGACCATGCGCAAGCATCGAATGGTACATTGTACAACCAAAAATTCACACCAGCTGCGGTAGGTGGCGAACAAGGTTTGAAAAACTTTGTATCTATCATTAAGAGCTTCTTCGATAAAAAAGGTAGCCATGTTCAATTCAACGTTGTAGATAAGCAAACATTGTTAGATGCACAAGAACATCCAGAAGATAACCAAGACTTGATCGTTCGTGTAGCAGGTTATAGTGCTCACTTCGTAACATTGGCTAAAGAAGTACAAGACGATATCATTAATCGTACAGAACATGAAATGTAGGTACATACTATAAAGGATAAGTTCGTATGGAATCAGTAGATTATAGTGTACAAGGCACTGTATTTGATATTCAACGCTTTTCCATTCACGATGGACCAGGAATTCGGACAATCGTTTTTTTGAAAGGCTGTCCATTACGATGTAAATGGTGTTCTAATCCAGAATCACAACAATATTATCCTGAAGTAGTGTATCGAAAACAACTCTGTATTGGTTGTAAAGCTTGTCAGGCAGTTTGCCCTAAACAGGCCATTGCCGATAGCAACCCGTACTGGATCGACCGTACACTCTGTGACAACTGTTCAGAGTGTACCATGGTTTGCCCTACCAGTGCACTTTCCATGAAAGGTAAGTTGATGAGTGTCGAGCAGGTGGTACGAGAGCTAAAAAAAGATGCCACACAGTACTTCCGATCCAATGGCGGCATCACCTTATCTGGTGGAGAGGCATTGACACAACCAAAGTTTGCTAAAGAAATCTTTAAAGCTTGTAAAGCACAAGGATGGCATACCGCAATAGAAACAGAAGGGTATTATGACACAAAGATTGTAGAAGAGATTATGCCGTACATCGACTTAGTTCTACTAGATATCAAAAGCGTCAATCCAGAGCAACACAAAAAGTTCACTGGTGTGGATAACGCAAGGATCAGAGAGTCGGCTAAAGTCATACAGTCTATCACAAATACAACAGTGCGTGTTCCTACGATTCCTGGGTTTAATGCGAGCGAAGAAGATATTCGTGGCATAGCAGAGTTTGTGAAGGAAAATATGCCTAATGTTCATGATATTCACTTGTTGCCATATCACAATTATGGGCAAGGGAAATATGAATTATTGGGACGTGAATATGAATTAGAAAATACACCAAAGATTCCAGAAGAAGAAATGGAAACGTATAAAAAAATAGTAGAATCATATGGTTTAAACTGTATTATTGGTGGTTAGGAGGTACTATGGATACAGCATTATTAGAAAAAGTGATGGGTCAAGTATCAGAAGAACTTGGCATTAAAAAGCCGCAAGGCACAACAGCAGGATCCATCGGAGTTACTGAATTTGTAGGGACTGCAATGGGCGATACAATTGGTCTTGTGATTGCCAGCGTGGATCCATTATTAACAGAAATAATGGGATTAGGAAAATTCAAATCCATCGGTATTATCGGCGGTCGTGTAGGCGCAGGCCCACAAATTATGGCTGTGGATGATGCAATCAAAGCAACGAATACTGAAATTATTACAGTAGAGTTGCCTCGTGATACTAAAGGTGGCGCAGGTCATGGTTCCTTGATCTATATCGGTGCTCATGATGTATCCGATGCTCGTCGAGCTGTTGAAATTGCATTGGAAGCTGTTCCAAAATACTTTGGAGATGTATACGCTAATGATGCAGGTCACTTGGAATTCCAATACACAGCACGGGCAAGCTATTGTTTAGAAGCCGTATTCAACACTCCATTAGGTAGATCTTTTGGCATGGTATGTGCAGGTCCAGCAGCAATTGGTGCCGTACTTGCGGATACAGCAGTGAAATCTGCCAATGTAGAAGTTGTTTCCTACGCATC
>CALGLI010000247.1 GCA_937930265.1 uncultured Veillonella sp.
AGCTACAGATATTATATTTTTTGTAGTGTTGCTAATATTTACAATATTAGAAATAAAAGATTTGAGTAGAAAACAAAAAAATATTGAAATGAAAGAGAGAGAAAATTGATATGGTAGTAGTATTAATGATAGTTGCGTATATACTTGGAAGTATACCAAATGCTCTTTGGATAGGGAAAGTATTTAAAGGAATTGATGTTAGAGAGCATGGAAGCAAAAATACAGGTTCAACAAATGCAGCAAGAGTTTTAGGTGCTAAATTAGGTATTTTAACATTGATTTTAGATATATCTAAAGGAGCAATTCCTACTTTGATAGCGACAATGTTATTAGACTCATCGATTAGTGTAATTTTAGTTGGAATTTGTGCTATTTTAGGGCATAGTTTTTCAATTTTTATGAAATTTAAAGGTGGAAAGGCAGTAGCTACAACAGTTGGAGTATTTATTGTGTTAGTTCCAGGTGCAATTTTGTTAGCAGCTGTAATTTTCTTTTTAGTTTTTGGTATTACAAGATATGTTTCGTTATCTTCAATGATTGGAGCAATTTCTTTGCCAATTTGAACAAACAATTTAGGATCAATTTGATGATTTAAAAATCCATCTACTTTTAACACTCGATTGTTCAACACAACACCTTCTGCATCAATACGTTGTTTTAATAATTCCACGATGATCCTCCTTATTGTTTTCTGTCTTTCAATATATTTATAAATTGCGAAACGCCTTCTGTTAATGCATCCATTCTTGACCGCACCAGTACAATACGTCGTTCAGGAATCTGCAAATTCGTTTTTAACTCCACTAATGAACCTTGTTTCAATTTCTCTCTCGCTACCAATTCTGGTACTAAGGAAATACCTAAATTAATCTCCACCAAATCCATGAGCACATCTAAACTGCCTAATTCAAAAGCTGGGCTTGTGCATCGATTATAGGTAACTGCATCGAAAAATGTTCGACTACTCGCCCCTGTGGTCAACACTAACAAAGGTTCAGCCATGATATCATCGATGGTCCAAAGTTTTGACTCATCTTGATACATAGTCCCTCCTACAAATATATCTTGCATACACTGTAAATCAATAACTTCTAGATGATTATTATCATACAATCCATCATAGGCATGAACCACGGCAATTTGTGCTTCTCCCGCTTCAATCATCCCTACACATTCCCGAGATGGTCGATTGGTAATTCGCAAACTAATATCTAACTGCTTTTCTTGCCAACTTTTGAAAGTAGGTAATAAAAAGTGTTTACTCAATGTATCTGTAGCCGCTAGGTGCAAACTTTTATACTCTCTCGATAAGCGTTCTTGTAATTTTACAATTCCATTATCTAAAATAGAAAAAGCTTCTACCGATGTTTCAAAGAGTTCTCGACCAGCTTTTGTAAAAGCCACTGATTTGGTTGTTCTTTCAAACAAAGGAATCCCTAAATCTTTTTCTAATTGCTTAATGCTCTGACTAATGGCTGATTGAGAAACTCCGTTAGCTTTTGCTGCTTTGGAGAAAGATAAATGTAATCCAACGCCCACAAAGGCGCGCAGTAATTCTGCAGACACAGACATAATAACCTCAATCTATTACGAATATAACATACTTTCAATTCAACTTTTACTATTATATATGCTTATAAGTTTACCTATATTTATTACTATTGTCAAATTACAAATAGAGTTTTATCTATCTGTTTCTTATAAACCTATACAAAATAGTTGCGTTCTAGCTTATAAACTAGTAATATATATTTGATAAGAAAATCTGGGGCATAACAATCTCCCGTATGTATGAAAGGAATTTAACTATGCATTGTGCACAAAAATTGACTGATCATATTTATTGGATTGGTAGCAACGATTGGAGTACAGAACGTTTTGAAAACTTATTTCCAATCCCAAATGGGGTAAGCTACAATTCCTATTTTATTGACGACGAAAAAACTTGTATTGTTGACTCTGTAGATGATAGCATTCGTCAAGAATTCTTTGACAATGTTGAACATTTATTAAACGGTCGCGAGTTAGATTATTTAATTGTTAACCACATGGAACCTGATCATTGTGCTACCTTAGTGGAATTATTAGACCGCTACCCAAATGTAAAAATGGTAGGCAACAAAACTACATTCCGTTTCTTTGAGCAATTCTATGGTCGTCCAGCTCCTAATAACTACTACGAAGTAAAAGAAGGTGACACTATCGATCTTGGTCACCATAAACTTCACAGTTATACCATGCCAATGGTGCACTGGCCAGAAGTAACTTGCACCTATGAATCAACAACAGGTACCTTATTCTCCGCCGATGCATTCGGTACTTTCGGTACAATCAACGGCAATATTTTCGCTGATCAATTAGATTTTGATCGTGTATATGAAGATGAAGCCCGTCGTTATTACACAAACATCGTAGGTAAATATGGTGCACAAGTACAAAATGCATTGAAAAAAGCATCCTCTTTAGATGTAAAAATCATCGCCCCACTTCATGGACCAATTTGGAGAACCCCCGATACCATTTCTTACATTCTTAGCAAGTATATGCATTGGAGTACATACAATGCAGAGAAAAAAGGTGTTGTTATCGCCTTTGGTTCTATGTATGGTAACACTGCTGAAATGGCGCAGCAATTAGCAAAATTGCTATCTTTACGAGGTGTAACAGATATTCGCATCTATGATGTATCTAAGACAAATCCATCCTATATCATCTCCGATGCATGGAAGTATAGCCATTTAGTATGTATGGCACCAACCTACAACTTAGGCTTATACTTGACCATGGAAAACTTATTACATGAATTACATGCATTAAACTTCCATAATCATAAGATTTCTATCGTAGGCAACCATTCTTGGGCATCTGGCGCTATGAAACGCATGGTTGAGTACTTCACAAATGAGTTCAAAAACATGGAAATCATTGGTACTCCACTGGATATTAAAGGAGCATTACACGATGAACAATTACCATTGTTTGAAGAATTAGCAGATTCCATCGTAGCTTCCTTAGAAGAAACAGATATTAAAACTTTATAATCAATATAAGCGACTCTACACAGTAGAGTCGCTTTTTGATATGCATATTTGGGTTACAGATGACAACAAGTTGATAGTCTGCCTTGATGGGAACCAATCGCATACTAAATGTATTGATAGTAAGTGTATCTAACAAGTTCAAAAAAGAAATGAGCTGTCACGAAAGAACTCTCTCCCTTCATGACAGCTCTTCTTTATATGTACTATATGGTTTATTATCTAATCCGAGGTGTTAGTCTCGATCAATTGTGCACATATATCTCACTACATCAATATACCTCTGCTGTATCGGCAGTAGTAAACTATTATCGATTATGACGCCGTAACATACGCACACCTTTGGGTGTTTCTAAAATCATAGACCACACCATTCCATGCCTTGCTGCTAATCGTAAGGATTCGCTCCTCGAAGTACTAGAATAACTAATTACATCTTTTCGCACCTCTTCAACAGATGTTCTTCCAAAATCCTTTTGTATGGTCTCTGTTCTTTCACGGACTGCCGCAAGCATTTCCTCTGCATCATATCTTGGTGAATCTACTGACTTATCATAGCAATCTACATTCACAGGATTACTTATAATCACAGCCCTTTTAGCGGTGGTTCCCATCGTTACATCAGGCTCCATATTCACAGATTTCTCTGGTTCCCGTGAAAGCGTAATCCCATAGTATTCTTCCATTTCCTCCCAAGTCATATCCTTGCTAGGAACTGGCTTTTGTGGGGACTCTTCGTTGGATTTTCCCTTTTTAAATATAAAGGATCCTAAAATAATCAGAATGAGTATCCCTATTTCCATAATCGGATACCTCCTCTACCTTATTCTTGTGTGCCTTTACCATCGATGGTAGATGCATAATCACTTTCAGAAATACTTTCACGCATTTTTGTATCTGCCATAATATTATTCATAGAATAGTAGTCCATTACGCCTAAATTACCTTCCCGCAATGCTTGAGACAAGGCTTTTGGCACTTCGGCTTGTGCTTCTACTACTTTAGCTTGCATTTCTTGGG
>CALGLI010000248.1 GCA_937930265.1 uncultured Veillonella sp.
GACGGAGAAGTTACTTTCACAATTGGTACAAATGATGTATGTAAAACGACAGTATGTATCGCTCATCACCTTTCAAAAGCAGGGGGCGCAATGTGTGGTGCCATTGACAAGGCAAATCGAGGCCATCCCTAAAGCATTGAAAACAGCTCGGATTGGGGGCAGAACGCCCTTTGTGAAAGGCATTGAGGAAGCGGTACAACAGATAGGCGTCGATATGGCTCAAATGGGGAATATGCAGGCCAAGGTGGTAATCATTACAGATGGGAAGGTGACTATGCAAGCACTGCAGGGGCTAGATGAAATCGGTAGATGGCTTACGAATCAGGGGATACAAACGACGGTCATCGATACAGATACTAGTTTTGTCCGCATGAATCGAGGAAAAGAGATTGCTCGTATGCTAGGAGCAGAGTATGTAAGGGTACAAGACATATAACCAATAGAGCATAGAGTCTAACAGTTCCTTATTAAATGAGGGACATCCCCCATACAGTGGGCTCAGAGGCGATAACAACATGTACATTTACATGTTTGTTACCGCCTCTTTTTGCATAAATGGATCACAAAATATACTCTTAATGAAGAGAGGTATAGTAATGGAAGGTAAGGCATTTTTAGGTAATTATTATCTTATAGATGAATAACAATATATGCTCCATATGTAGTGATAGAATATATAGGTAATTACACGTATCATATGCTACAATAGAATATAGAATCCAAGTTTGGTTTGGTTAAAGGTAAGGTGTAATTATATATGAAAGAACGACAGGATTATTTGCAAATGATTGCAGGTGAGTCGGTGTCCCGCAGACCAGTTTGGTTTATGCGTCAAGCGGGGCGAAGTCAAGCGGCGTATCGCAAGATTAAAGAGCGATACAGCCTATTTGAGATTACTCATCAACCAGAATTATGTGCGAAGGTGACGGCGCTGCCTGTTCATGAATATGATGTGGATGCGGCTATTTTGTACAAAGATATCATGACTCCTTTGGTGCCTATGGGCGTAGATGTGAGCATAAAATCTGGTATAGGACCAGTGATTTCTAATCCCATTCGGTCCAAAGAAGATGTGGAACAGTTACGGGATATTGTGGTAGAAGAATCATTGGATTTTATGGTGAAAACAATCCAGATTCTCACAAAGGAAATGCTTACAGTTCCCCTAATCGGTTTTGCAGGGGCTCCTTTCACATTGGCTAGCTATATGATTGAAGGTGGTCCGTCCAAGAACTACCAGAAAACTCGTCAATGTTTAGTGGCAACGCCTCAGATTTGGCATGCCTTGATGGAACGATTGACGACTATGTCTATTACTTATATGGAAGGTCAAATTCAGGCAGGTGTGAATGCAATTCAAATTTTCGATTCTTGGATTGGTGCCCTTTCTATGGAACAATATGAAAGTGGCGTATTCCCCTATATGAAACATATCATTGGAACCATCAAGGAACGATATCCACATATTCCTATCACTATGTTCGGTGTAGGGACTAAGCACTTGTTCCCAGTGTGGAAAGAATTGCCATTAGATGTGATCGGTTGCGATTGGAGATGCTCCATTGCAGAAGCAAGTACCATGGGCATTAAGCAAACATTACAGGGGAATTTAGACCCTGCCTATTTATTTGCAGATTGGAAGACAATTCGGTGTGAAATTGACCGCATTTTAGCAGAAGGTGCTGCTCATGGAAAGCATATTTTCAACTTAGGGCATGGTGTTGTGCCAGATGCGAATCCTAAAGTATTGCGAAACATAGTGGAGTATGTACATGACAGAGGATAAGACGATACAACAAGTTTGTGTATTGGTATTAGATTATGGTTCTCCTCGTTCTTTAGATGATTTAGAACAGTATTATACTCGCATACGAAGAGGCCATAGACCAAGTGATGAAGAATTACAAGGCTTGCGATATAAGTATGAACGCATTGGTGGACAATCCCAATTAATGGAGTCCACCGCATGGCAAGCAGAGCGATTACAAGAAGAGTTACAAAAGGAATTATCCTTTGCAAAGGTAACGGTGGTACAAGCACATAAATATATAGAACCACTCATCACGGATGTAGCCAAGGAATTGAGCCACTATGATACAGTGGTGGTACTCATGATGAACCCTTATGGAACAGACATATTAAATGCATCCTATTTAGATCCACTAGAACCGTTTATAAATGACCGATGGAAGGTAGTACAACATTGGGCGAATGCACCCAGACTAGTGCAATCTTGGGCAGACCGAGTACAGAAGACTATGTGTACATTGCCTATTACGGCGAAACCGATGTATGTCTTTACCGCCCATAGTGTGCCACTGATGCAAGGAATTTCCTACGATGGATATGTACATAGTTTGCAACAAGTGATGCAGGCCATAGCAGATCAATTGCAGTTGCCGAGTGTTACCTTATCATGGCAAAGCGCAGGTACTCGTGGAGAATGGCTAACGCCAACGGTGGAAACTGTCACAGAACAAGCGAGCACAGAAGGGTATAGTCACTTGGTGTATATACCAATCGGCTTTACTTGTACTCATATGGAAGTGTCCTATGATTTAGACATAGAACGTCGTGAACAATGTGAACACTTAGGTATATCTTATGTGCGTGTGCCTATGCCAGATCATGATACGCTCTTTGTGAAAGCTATGGCGCATGGGGTAGTAACAGCTCTCTTGAAGGAGGGGTAATATGAAAGTAGCAATTATTGGAGGCGGTTTGACTGGCCTATCGTCGGCTTATTATATGGGCAAGTCATTTCCTAACTGGGAGATTCATGTTCTGGAATCTTCAAATCGTTGGGGTGGAAAGGTGCAAACAAAACGCCATGATGGCTATGTGGTGGAAGTGGGTCCCGATTCGTATTTAGCGAGAAAAACATCTATGACGGATTTGGTGAAAGAATTGGGATTAGGTGATGCCTTGGTGCGCAATGCTACGGGAGAATCCTATATTTACCATCAAGGTCGCATGAAGCCGATTCCAGGGGGATCCATCATTGGTATCCCTACAGAATTTCTACCGTTTGCCACATCTACTTTATTGAGTTGGTCTGGCAAACTACGTGCTGGATTAGATATTTTCAAGAAACCCTATCCAGGAAACGAGGATATGAGTATCGATGCATTTTTTAGGTATCATTTAGGGGATGAACTAGTTAATTTATTAATTGAACCTCTCCTATCTGGTATTTATGGTGGGGACTTGAAACGATTGAGTTTATTAGGAACCTTCCCAGAATTTCGTCAATTAGAACAAAAACATGGAAACTTGGTGAAAGGCATGATGGCTATGCAAAGCATGCGCAAACAATCTGGAGCAGCTACAGAAGGACAATTTGCTCAGTTAACGGGAGGGTTAGAATCTTTAGTAGATGCCCTAGTGGAGCAAATGCCGAAGAATATTTCTTTGCATCTGTCTACTGAGGTACTAAGTGCATCCTACACAGATGAGCGCTATATAGTGCAAACACAAGAAGGCACAGATGCTTATAATCGACTTGTAATCACTACGCCACCGAAGTCCTATGAAAATTTCTTCGTAGAAGATACAAATTTTGAAGATTTGCGCCATATGGAACAATCTTCTTGTGCCATTGTCATCATGAGTTTGCCAAAATCAGCGATTACAAAGCCATTGCAAGGTACAGGCTTTGTCATCACTCGTAGTACAGAGACGCCATTGACGGCGTGTACTTACATTTCTAGTAAGTGGCCACAAACGACACCACAAGACAAGGTGGTACTACGGGTCTTTTTAGGAAAGCCTACAGACACAACAGTGGATACTCATAGTGAGGAAGAATTGTGTGAATTGGCACTTTCAGAGATACGAAAGATATTAGAGTTTACGGGAAATCCAGAATGGATGGAAGTGGTACGGTTACAAAAAAGTATGCCACAGTACGAAGTGGGTCACAAAGAACGAGTGGCAATCCTCATGAACCATGTACAAGAACACTATCCAGGATTGGCATTGATTGGAACGCCATTTAAGGGTGTAGGTATGCCAGACGGCATTAAACAAGCATATGAATTAGTAGAAGCATGGAAAGAAGAAACTAAGGAGGTAGTTCCTATGGATACACATACAGAACCTAAGCACGGTCATCATGGAGCAGGATCGATGGAAGCCCGTCCAGAAATAACAGGACTAGAAAAAGTACCTGAAACATACGAAGGTTGGTTTAGTTTGCACGCAAATTATTCCATTAATTTTGAAAAATGGAGAACTTGGTCTGCTGAGCAACAAAGTGAAGCATTACAATCTTTCAAAGATTTTATTGGGAACTTGGAAAGAGCCCATGAAGCTCATGAAAGTAGCTATGCTATGTACCAAATTAATGGTCATAAAGGAGATATTATGTTTTGGTTCTTGCAACCAAGTTTACAAGAGCTAAATGAAGTAGAGCTGCAATTGAAAAAGTTGCCTATCTTCAGCGTATTACAGCCAGAATCTTCTTTCGTATCTGTTATTGAAGTGAGCAATTATGTAAAATCTCCAAAAGACCATCCAAAGGTACAAGCTCGGTTATATCCAAAGATTCCTCGATTGGCATGCATGTGTTTTTACCCAATGGCGAAACAGCGTAATTTGACGGATAATTGGTATATGCTGGATCGTCAAAGTCGTGGTAGTATGATGCGTTCTCACGGTCAAATTGGCAAAAAATATGAGGACACTATCAAAGAGTTTACCACAGGCGCATTTGGTATGGATGATTGGGAATGGGGCATTACATTGATGAGTGATGATCCCATTCAGTTCAAAAAAATCGTCAATGAAATGCGGTTTGATGAAGTAAGTGCTCGTTTTGGTATCTTCGGACCATTTACGATTGGTACCATTCTAGATATGGACGGCATAGATCATTTGTTTTCCTAATGCGTCAATATGATTTTAACCGTATAAAGAAATAGAATTGCGACAGGTTTGCATACCAGTACATACTGGATTGTATAACCTGTCGTGTTTTTTTGTTTTTGCTGATGTGGGGCTACTCATCTAAGAGTTGCGACTATTGAGCTATTTTTGTATCAGTTTGGATGGAACGAT
>CALGLI010000249.1 GCA_937930265.1 uncultured Veillonella sp.
TAGCCCCAAAAAGGGGCTGTAACAAAATAGACCTTAAATAACATAAAGGAAAGTTGATCAAAAAGTATCAACTTTCCTTTTTTGTTTCTATAATACGTATAACTCCATATATGCCATCTCACATATTTTACCAAGTACGATGAGCGAAGCTGTCAAAAGTCTATCCTTGTGGAAAGGCCCCCACATACTCCCACACACTCATATCTGGTAAATGATTTTGTACATACATAGTTTGCAATATCTCCATACACCATGGTATGGTCACATACTTCTTCACATACATATAATTATGACCGTCTTTCGATAAGGCAATTTCTAAATTTAATTGTTCTGGATGGTCTTCATCCATAATGGCTTGTACAAAGTGGCAGTTTTCTTTTGGTATATCCCAAAACAAAGTGAAGAACACACGTTCATCTGCTACGATTTGGTGTAACACCGTCTCTACATCGTTCCAAGTCCCTTGGTCGTAGGTCTCTTCATCAGTGATTAAACGAAACATTACCCTTCTCCTTGTTCGATGCGGATCACATCGCCAATGCGATTACATAGTTCATCCAATTGCTCTTGGTCTGGACCTTCTGCCATAACACGAATCAATGGTTCTGTACCAGATGGACGCACTAAAATACGGCCATTGCTACCTAATTCTTCTTCTGCTTCACGGATCACATCTTGGATGGCTGTATTTGTTTCCCAACCCGCTTTGGTTAAGACTCGTACATTCACCAACAATTGTGGATATTTCGTCATCAAACCAGCTAATTCAGATAAAGATTTTCCTTTTTCTTTCATGATAGACAAGGTTTGTACTGCCGTCAATAAGCCATCACCAGTGCTGTTGTAATCCAAGAAGATGACATGACCCGATTGTTCCCCACCAATCGAATACCCTTCAGCAAGCATTTTTTCCAACACATAGCGGTCTCCCACAGCAGTGCTACATGTTTGCATACCCAATTCTTTAGCCGCCTTATGAAAGCCAATATTACTCATCACAGTGCCTACAATCATGTTATCTTTCAGTTTACCTTGCTCTTTCAAATGTAAACCACAAAGCAACATAATTTGGTCACCGTCTAAGACTTGACCTTTTTCATCTACCATTAAACATCGGTCCGCATCACCATCATTGGCAATCCCCACTTGTGCACCTTCACGAAGCACTACCTCTTGTAAACCTTCTAAATGAGTAGACCCTGCATTATCATTGATATTGGTTCCTGTTGGTTCTACGTTAATCGCAATAACCTCAGCCCCTAATTGACGAAGAATCTTAGGCCCCACATAGGAAGCTGCCCCATGGGCTCCGTCATACACAACTTTTAAACCAGTTAGTATATCGCTAGTAGATACTACGAAGTTCACATATTCTTCCACCCAGTCTTGATGATAGAAGATTTGCCCAATATCACCTTTTGTTGGGCGTGGCAAACAATCATCAGCGCTGGCAGTACATAGCTTTTCAATGTCATCTTCTACCGCATCTGGTAATTTAAATCCATTGCCATCAAAAAATTTAATACCATTATCTGGATACGGATTATGAGATGCTGAAATCACAACCCCTGCGGTACATCCTTTCTGACGCACTAAATAGGCAATCGCTGGTGTCGGTGCTTCTCCTAAAATAATCACATCTCCACCTACAGCACAAATACCAGAGGCTAAGGCATTTTCTAGCATGCCTCCAGAAATGCGTGTATCACGTCCAATTAAGAAGGTTGGACGATCTACGGATTGACCGAAGTAGGATGCTGCCGCACGACCTAAATGATAGGCCAACTCTGGCGTTAAAAATTCATTCACTAAACCTCGTACCCCATCTGTACCGAATAATCTACTCATGATGATCTCCTTTCAAAGGGCCATATGTATTCATAATTAGTATGGCAGTTTCTGCCCCATCTAAGGCCGCGCTCATAATGCCTCCTGCGTAGCCTGCACCTTCCCCGATAGGATATAATCCCTTCGTGGACTGTGAAAGTCTGTTTTCATCTCGTACGATGCGAAGTGGTGCTGAGGTTCGTGTTTCCACCCCGGTCATACACACATGGTCCGCATCAAAGCCTTGTATACGACGTCCAAAATACGGCAATGCCTCAGCCAATGTATGTGTCACATACTCCGGCAAGCACTCTCGTATATCTGCTGGTGTGACCCCTGGCTCATAACTATATGCCTCACGTTGTACATCATTTGTCTCTGTACGACCCAAGAAATGCCCTACCGTCTGAATTGGCGCATGATAATTGCGTCCCCCCACGATAAACGCCTGTTCTTCCCATTTTCGTTGAAAGTCCACCCCAGCTAATGGATGACCTCCAAAGTCACGAGGACCTACAGTAACCACCAGCGCACTGTTCGCAATCCCACTATCACGAGCGTATAAACTCATGCCATTGGTAACAACACCACCTGCTTCAGAGGCACTGGCAACGACTTGCCCTCCTGGACACATGCAGAAACTATAGCAAGAACGATCTTGTTCTTTATCGTGATACACCAAGGAATATTCTGCGGCTCCTAATCCAATATCTGCTGGATGCACTCCGTATTGTGACGTATCAATGACGTCTTGATCATGCTCAATACGAACACCGATAGCAAAGGATTTCCCTTCTAAATGGACTCCTCTGTCATAGAGCATGCGATACGTATCTCGTGCACTGTGACCCACCCCTAATATCACAATATCTGCCGGGATGCGTTCTGTTCCATTAATAATAACGCCAGTTACCACTTGATTTTCTACTTCTATATCTGTGACGTGCGCACCAAATCGAACGTCTCCACCCCATGCAATAATTTGCTCTCGCATAGCTTTCACCATATGGCGCAAAATATCTGTCCCTACATGAGGTTTATGTTTATATAAAATTTCTTCAGGGGCTCCAAATTCTACAAAGTATCTAGCAATCTCATGAAGTCTTGGATGGGTTACACGGGTGGTCAATTTACCATCTGAAAAGGTACCTGCGCCACCTTCGCCGAACTGCACATTCGACTCTGGTTTAAAAATACCTTCTTTCCAGAATTGTTCTACATCTAGTGTCCGTTGGTCTACATCTTGCCCCCGCTCTAATACGATAGGACGATACCCTTCTCTGGCTAAGTAAAAGGCGGCTAGCATTCCAGCTGGTCCAAACCCTACAACCACTGGCCGATGTTGCATAGACATAGTACCTAGCACAATAGGTTCCGGCATTTCAGGTTCCATCAAGGTAATGTCTTTATGGCGGCTTAATTGTTTCATCAATTGTTGCTCTTGGTCTACTTCTAAAAACAACGTATACACAAAAGTAATATGTGGTTTCTTCCTCGCATCCACGGCCCGTCGTACCACATGAATCGCTTTAATACGTCCTTGTAATGGACTATATTTTTTAACCAGTAATGTTTCTAACCGCTCTGCCTCTTGCACGGGTATGCGAAAATTAATAATACGTAACATGTTTCTCTCCTACATCTGTGGTTCAATTTCTACTTTCACCACAACTCGGTCTGTGGTTGTTGTCACACCATCTGGCAATACTAAACTATACCCACCCGTAAAGCTACTAGTAGCAATATCTACTGGAATATCTATAGTCTTCACACCATCAACACCATTGAGGATAGATTCTTTCCCCACAATAGATACCTCTTTAGGTTCCACCACAACACGTTTAATCGTGTATCCTACTGGTACAGTCCCCACTATATTTGGTTGAATAGGTACCTTTTTCTCCATTCGAATACGCTCTAATTCGTATTGAATTTGTGCTCCTTTAGGAGTAATCGTTAACCCTTCTACCACATTTCCAGCAGAATCCACTGTCAAAATATCACCAACTTCTGTAAAACTTTCACGATGTTTATCTAGGTTAATGCGAATCACAGCATACGATGCTTTACTTACTAAGTGGGCTGGTCCAGAAATCGTAACCGTCGTAGGCATGATTTTCGAGTCTTTAATGGCAATATCATTAGGCACTGTCCCCAATGGATGCACCTGTACTTGCAATTCTTTTACCATATATTCATCCACTGTAACAGTCACATTTTCTGGTGTCATACTGTCTATGAAAGTCCCTGTAGGTGCAGTAAAGTTAATAGGTATATTTTCCTGTCCTACCCGGACATTTTTCATGTTCACATACGCCTTCAATACAGATGGGTTAATGTCAAAGATGGCATTTCGAGGTCCTCGTAAATGAACCCGCACTTCGCTCGGTACCCCTTCTACTAAATAATTTTGATCCAAGTTTTGCACTTGTACTGGTACGGTGTAGGTCATTTCAATGATAGGGTTTTGATCCTTCATGACATACACCCACATACCAATAGCGCAAAATAAGCAAAATAATTTCATGCCCCAATTATGTTTTAATCCTACTATCCAATGCATCATTTCGACTCACCTCGTTTGATTTTAAGTAAAGAGCTGACTGCACTTGGTGTTGGCTCCAATAAGGTCAACATAACTGTGCGCAATGTATCTTCCGTAACACCACGGTGAATTTGTCCACCTAAAGCATAGGAAATTTGTCCGGTTTCTTCACTGACCACTACCACTAAGGCATCACTTTCTTCACTTTGCCCCAAGGCTGAACGGTGTCGAGTCCCTAGTTCCTTACTAACGTCACGATTTTGACTCACTGGCAATAAACTGGCCGCCGTTTCGATACGACCGTTACGAATGATTACCGCTCCATCATGAAGAGGAGATTTTGGATAAAATAAATTCATCAACAATTCACTAGTCACGAGTCCATCAATACGTGTGCCTTGCATAGATAAGACGTCTAACTTCATCTTTCTTTCAAAGACCATGAGAGCCCCAATTTTACGACGAGACATACTACGGCAAGCGATGACGACTTCTTTCACAATGGATGTAAGCTCTTCTTTAGAAATTTTGGTGCGAGACGAGAAAAATCCAGTACCACTACCCAGTTGCTCTAAGAGACGTCGTAATTCTGGCTGAAATACAATGGGTAAGGCAATCATAAGGACTGCCACACTTTGTTGCATCATCCAACTGATGGTATGCAACCCCATGAAGTGTGCTACGATATTTAAAACAACTAATACGCCCAAGCCTTTTAATAAGCCCAAGGCTCTTGTATTTTTAACTAGACGATATAACCAATAAAATAGTGTGGCTACAACTATAATATCTACGATATCTAAGAACCGTAATGTGGCTAATGTAGTTTGTAATTGAAACAGCATAGAATATCTCCTATCCTTTCTAATACAAATAAGGGCACATGCTCATGCATGTACCCTTTTATTGTATCCTATATTGGTATTTTTTTCTAGTAAACCTAGTAGTTATACATGGTAGGTTTCGATGAGTACGTCCATGTTACCGCCGCAGACCATGCCTTCTTTGACTGCTACATCATCATTTAAATCCACATAAATACGGCGGAAATGTTCTTTCTTTTCCAATGCGTCTACCGCACTCAATCGAATTTCATTTTCCGCACGACCACCTCCGATAGTGCCAAATATTGATCCATCTTGGTGGACAATCATTGTTGTGCCCGCTTTACGTGGAGTAGAGCCGTGGGTATTTAAAATCGTTGTCACCGCTAATGTGTGTTCCTTATGTTGTTGTAAATACTCAATAAACTCATACTTCATGGGTATACCTCTTTTTCGATAAAAAACCACCCTGCTTACGATACGACACTGCCATGTATTCTGCTACGATAGAAAGCGCTATTTCTTCTGGTGTTTGAGCCCCTAAATCTAATCCAATAGGACCATATAACATATCTAGCTCTTGCTGTGTCCAGCCTTCTTCTTTTAACACTTCAAAAGCATGGAAGATGCGTTTATGGCTACCCATGACACCCACATAGGTTGGCAACACATGGCGCACTTGGTGCAAGCATAGGCTATCGAATTCATGAGCTCTAGTGACTACCACTATGCCAGTATAGGCATGAAGATTTAAATTATCCTGTAATGATGTAAAATCTAAATGTACTCGTTTTACACGTGAATCAAAAAAGTTTTCTTGTAAGTATTCAGCTCGGTCATCCACAACTGTTACACCGCAACCAATGAATAAAAATTGGTCAGCCACACAACGGCTTACGTGACCAGCCCCTAGAATGAGGACTTCTGGATCTTTTTCTACTGGTTGCAGAAAACATTCCATATCTTCAATAGAAAATAATTGTGGCTCTATTCTTTGAGGTACTGTAAAGCCTTCAATAGCATTGCCATACACCACTTCACCAGTATGGCTATACATCACTTTGTCGCCTTGTCGCTCTCCAGATAAAATCGTTACGATCAACGATGATTCATCCTTTGCCATACGTTCTTGCGCAATATCAATCAGATTCATGGTACTACTCCTTTATCTGCTCATATTCCCAAGCAGTGATGGCCTCCATCACACCACCGCCGATAGCTAATGCTTTATCTGATATAGTAAAGCAATGACTATCTTCACATCGTGCGTCCACATCCGCCAGTTTAAAGCCTTTCGTTACTAATATATTAGAGGCTAAGATACCTCGTAAAATGCCCGTAATTTTTGCATGCACTGGTACATCCTCTACATAGCCTATGATAGAACCCGCCTCTACTTGATCTCCAATATGGCTTTTTGCTACAAATAAACCTTCTGTTGGGGAGTGTATTACTCGCTCATGAGTATAGCCACCTACATTCCCAGGAATCCCCGTATTGGCTAAGGCTGGTCCCTCATAAATGCATCGACCTAATGTATGACCACGCATGGTTTCAACTACAACATGCACATCCTTGCCAGCATTGAATCCAGGACCGCATCCAATGACTAAGAGAGCATCACTTTTTTGAGTTCCCACATTTCGTTTTGCCAAAATTGCATCCACCACGATGATTGGTTGTATCGTAGCTAATACGGTTTCATAGGGCTCAGTAACAACAGGAATTGCTTCACGACTCTCTAATAGTTTTGCCACATCTTGTAAGGGTACATGACGTGAGCGCAAGCGCTCTAAAATCATTTCTCCTCGGTGCACTGCATTTCCATAGGACACTTCTCTACGAATCATGGTAGGAATGGCAATTTCATTAATCACCACAGAATACCCTGCTCGCCACAAACGATACACAGCGCCAGATGCCACATCTCCACCGCTACGGATGAGAATGATTGGTTTCATAAGGTCCTCCTTCGCTTACAATACGGTCATAGTCTTCTTTCGTATCAATATCAATACCACTATGCATAGTATGTTGCCTTTCAAGCCATACATATGTAACATGAGGAGCCCCTTCGCCCCTCAAAATGACACGTCCCCCCATATCGCCAGGAATCAAGCGTAATGCATCCGCCCAATATCTACCAAACACTACGGGATTGCCTCGTTCTTGGTGCGGTCCATACTGTGGCTGTACAATAGCTTTCTCGTCGCCAATATCTCTGAAAGCATTACACAAGTCGTCAATAACTTGCACATTCAATAGAGGTTGGTCGATCACACCACATACAATTGCTTCCAGTCGTTCTTTCTGTGTCTGTTCCCATTGCAATAAGGCCTCTACCCCTAATCGGATCGATGTACCCTGTCCCAACAGTGGTTGCTCATTAGGCACAGGAATACCCTGCACCTTACGCACCATATCTTCCACACCCATACGTGGATCAATGACCACCGCTAGCGGGTGTATCCTGCCATACTTAGAGAGAGCAATCTCTAACAAGGTATGTCCTTGATAGGTCATCAATTGCTTCGCACATCCCATACGTTTCGATTGTCCAGCCCCTAATACTACGCATCCTATTGCCATATTAGCACCCTTTGTATACAACAATTTTCACGATACCCATTAGCCAATACCACTTTGTGTAATGGAAGAGGTTGTAAGGCTTGTAAAAATGCATCCACCACTGTTGAGTCTACTGTATCGCATCCTGTACAGAATACGATTCGTTTCCCCCGAGCATATTGAAAGATACCATTGTTGTGTCCTAATAGCTTTACAACTCCTTCTGGAGTTATTCTATCCCCCAGTGGAATCTCCATAATAGCCTGTACTTCTTCTATGCGATGTACATAGTCCGCTGTGATTGGTTTGCCTAAGACCTGCATATTCACTACTGCAATGGTAGTCACCGTTTTAGTCGGTATCACTGGTTCGTGAGGCTTAGGGGCTTTTAACCACTTGGTTTTTGCCCCATCTGCCTCAACAACAATAGACCAATCTGGATGGAGATCATGCAATGTATTTAGTAATTCCGGCTCTAGCCCTACTACTTTATGACCTGCTATCGATTGGAACCAAGATCCCATCTGACCATGTTTCATTTGTTCTACAATATGAGACTCACCCAGTGTTAAGTCATCCCCATAGTAGGGGTTCCAAGGAGCCACTTGTTCAGAGCCCATCTTTGTTGTCGTCGTCACCACTACTGGTCGCTCTAGACTGACTGCCACAGAACCTAGTTTAGATACAACAGTTGTTTTGCCACCAGCCCCTACGACAGCAAGTATCCCAGGTTCTAGTAAGGATTCCCAGTACTTCCTATCACTCATCTTGACGCTCCTATTGCTTACTCGACTTATTTTTCTTGTAACGCCATATACACCCGTTCTGGAATCATTGGCAATGTAGTTACCTCAGCACCTGTAGCGTTCAAGATAGCCCCTTGAATCGCTGGACAAGATGTATTGATAACTACTTCCCCAATGGATTTAATACCGTAGGCACCAGTTGGTTCATAAGATTCCACAAAGTCTACATGAACATTACCAGTATCTAGCCGTGTTGGTAATTTATAATGCATGAAATTGTTCGTTTCTAACACACCGCGAGA
>CALGLI010000250.1 GCA_937930265.1 uncultured Veillonella sp.
TGAAATACGATAACGATTTTCCTGCCTTAACGCAAACGCCAGAGGCACCATATGAGGATGGTAATGACTTTTACAAAAGCGAAGAAAATTATGGAAAATGTGAAGTTATCTTATACTCTCCAGAGCATACTGCTAAATTTTACGAATTATCGGAAGAACATATTGTTAAATTGCTAAACCTTATTAAAGAGCGTCACAGCGAACTAGCAAAGGATGAAAAAATTAAATATATCTATCCTTTTGAAAATAAAGGCGAAGCCGTAGGTGTAACGATGCCACATCCACATGGTCAATTATATGGATATTCGTTTGTGCCACAAAAATTACAAGTGGAGTTAGACAGTGCTAAAGATCATCATCATGAACATGGTGAATGCCTATTCTGTAAAATGAATCAAGTAGAGAAAGATAAAAATGCCCGTATTGTGGGAGAAAATGACTCTTTCTTAGCCTATATTCCTTTCTTTACAGATTATCCATATGGTGTATTTGTAGTATCCAAACGGCACATGAACTACATTACAGATTGTACTGAAAAAGAAACTAAAGATTTGGCTCATATGTTAAAAACATTAACGGAAGCCTTCGATCGTTTATTTAATATGCCATTCCCATATATGATGGTATATCATCAAAATCCTGTGAATAGCTCTGAATATGCAGGACATGAAGAATATTATCACTTTAATATTCAATTCTATCCTCCTTTCAGAGAAGCAAATAAGATTAAATACTATGCATCCTCTGAAATGGGAGCATGGGCAGCAGCGAATACGAGTGCCGTAGAAGAAACAGCACCGGAGTTGCGCAAACTATATAGTGAGGTTGAACAAGAATATGAATAAAGAAGAATTACAACAGCGTTTTCTGTCCTTCTTCGGAGAAGGTTCAGGAGAGGTGCATTGTTATTTTGCTCCAGGTCGCGTGAATGTGATTGGTGAGCATCAAGACTATAATGGTGGTCATGTGTTCCCAGCGGCATTGAAAGTAGGCATTTACGGGGCCATTCGCTTGCGTGAAGATAGCAAGGTACGTTTACACTCTGATAATATGGAAAAGACAGTAGTGGTTGATGTTAATGAACCATTACAATATAATTTAGCGCATGATTGGGCTAATTATCCATTAGGCGTGATTCAGTTCTTAAAAGATAAGGGTCACACAGTGCCAGGTATGGATATTTATTTCAACGGTAACTTACCAGCAGGTGCAGGCTTGTCCTCTTCTGCATGCATGCTAGATTTAACAGGTTATATGTTGCTTTCAGAGTTGGGATTAACCCCAATTGATCGCACGGAATTGGCAAGAATGGCCATGCATGTGGAGTACCATTTCGTAGGTGTAAAAGTAGGCATTATGGATATGTATGCCATTGCACACGGTAAAGAAGGCCATGGTGTCTTGTTAGATTGCACAAAAATGGAGCGAAAACTAGTTCCATTAAATTGGCATGGACATACCCTTGTCATCATGAATACAAATAAACAAAGAGGTCTTGTGGACTCCAAATTTAATGAGCGTAAAGGTGAGTGCGATGCAGCTCATGAAATCATCCGTAAACATAAGGATATCTCTGGCTTGGCATTGGCTACATTAGATGATTTAGAATCTATTTCTGATGATGTGTTGATGCGACGAGCTCGCCATGTCATCACTGAAAATTTACGTGTATTAGATTTCATGAAAGCTTTGGAAGCGGCTGACTTAACAGGCATTGCGTATTGCTTGAATGAATCCCATAGATCCTTACAGGTTGATTTTGAAGTAACAGGTAAAGAATTAGATACGATTGTTGATTTAGCACGATCTCAAGAAGGCTGTATTGCATCTCGTATGACAGGTGCAGGTTTCGGTGGTTGTGCCATTGCCCTTGTAAAAGATGAGCATATTGAGGCTTTTATGAGAGCTATTCCAGAAGAGTACGAGAAACAAATAGGTGTTACCCCTAGTCTATATATTGCTAATATTGGTGATGGGGTGTATTCGCTGTAAAGGAGATAGAATCATGATAAAGCCACAAATAAGCAATGATGAAATTATTTTGAATTACATCAGGCGTCATGGCCCTGTATCGAAGGCATTGATTGCAAGACAAACGAAAATAACGCCTCCCACGGTGACTAATATTTGTGCGAATTTAATTCGGAAAGGATTGGTCTACGAAGATCGCCAAGAACGGTCTGCATTGGGACGCCCATCAATGTTATTAGATTTTAATCATGATATTGAAACTTATCTTATCGTTCATGTAAGAACACATGCTATTGTGTTTTATGTGACGACGGTAGGACGGCAAATTTTACATCAAAGAGAAACTTCAATTATCGGTTGTACTTCTGATGAAATCATGCAACATATGTATCGTGGCATGCAGGATATCTTTAAAGAAAACTATACGATTAAAAGTATAGGACTCGTATTGCGTGGTCCTGTAGATTCGGGGAAAGGGATTTCCATTTATTCTCCCAATGGGAAATGGAATAATATTCCTTTCAAATATATTTTAGAAGAACGATTCCATGTGCCAGTATATGTAGAAAATGATGTCCGTTGTTTATCGACCGGTGAATATTACTATGGCAGTGGTAAAGAAATGGATAACCTTATCGTCCTTAAATTTAGTTATGGATTGGGTATATCTTTGATTTATCACGGTGAACTCTATCGTGGTTTTAACGATAGTGCTGGTGAAATTGGATATGGTGTGATTCGATTGGATACAGAAGGCAATGAAGTGCGCTTGGAAGACATTGCATCGGAAACATCGATCCATACCTATGTGATGGAACAAATGGAAAAAGGCAGATACACATCGGTACAAGATAATCCATTGGTTGTGAGTAAAGCATTTCGTGTAGAGCCTATTTATGAGGCCGCAGTAGAAGGTGATGAAGTGTGTTTAGAGGCACTTTCACAGGTAGGTCATTATCTAGGAATTGCCCTAGCTAATATAGCAAACTTATTTAATCCAGAGCGGATTATTTTAAGTAGTGCTATGGGGAATGCGGTAGGTGTGATGGACCCTATTCTTCGAGGTGTGTTAGAACGCAATTCATACAAAGCACATACAATCAATCTAGAATATTCCGGCAATGGCTCTTATTATACATTGTTAGGAATGATTGATATTGTCAGTGCAAGACGAGCTGAAGAAGCTTGGTTACGGTAGGTACCACGACTAGAAATACTAGTCTTATAGGTATATAGGATATCTAAAAGGAGGATATTATTATGAAACGATCTTGGAAAGCAGCGTTGCTTGCATCAGCAGCAGTAGGTGCACTTGTGTTAGGTGGTTGCGGAAGCGATCAAGGAGCAAGCGGGGACAAACCTCAAATCGGGGTTGCTATTTACAAATTTGATGATACTTTCATGAGTGGCGTTCGTGCAGAAATTGACAAAGCTGCTAAAGACAAAGCGAAAGTGGATATCGTAGATAGCCAAAACTCTCAACCAACACAAAACGAAAAGATTGACTTATTCATCAATAAGAAGTACAAAGCAATCGGTGTTAACGTAGTAGACCGTACAGCAGCAGGTGTTATCATTGATAAAGCAAAAGCAGCTAACATTCCATTAGTATTCTTGAATCGTGAACCGTTGAAAGAAGATATGGCGAAATGGGATAAAGTATACTATGTAGGTGCGAAAGCTGAACAAAGTGGTGAAATGCAAGGTAAAATCCTAGCGGACTACTTCAAAAAGCATCCAGAAGCATACCATAGCAATGATGGTGTTATCCACTATGTTATGATCACTGGTGAACCAGGTCATCAAGACGCAGTGCTTCGTACAGAACACTCTATTAAAGCTCTTAAAAATGAAGGTATGAAAGTAGAAGAATTAGCTAGCGATACAGGTATGTGGGACCGTGTTAAAGGTCAAGAAAAAATGGCAGCTTTCTTGAGCCGTTATGGCGACAAAATCGATGCTGTTATCTGTAACAATGACGACATGGCTTTAGGGGCTATCGAAGCATTGAAAGCAGCGGGCTACTTCACAAATGGCAAATACATCCCAGTAGTAGGCGTTGATGCTACAACTCCAGCAGTACAAGCGTTGAAAGACGGCACTTTATTGGGTACAGTATTAAACAATGCTAAAAAACAAGGTCAAGCTGTATTTAATCTTTCCTATGTGTTAGCTAAAGGTGAAACACCAAATAAAGACAATACTGGTTTTGACATTGTTGATGGTAAATATATTTGGGTGCCTTATGAAATCGTAACAAAAGAAAATGCGGATAAGATTTTAGGCGACAAATAAGAAAATGCGGTAAGGGGGCATTTTGCCCCCTTTATTATCTGATTAGTAGGAGGAAAATGTATGGGCGAGTACATATTAGAAATGCGCCAAATTACGAAGGAATTTCCTGGCGTAAAGGCCTTGGATAATGTCACTTTCAAAGTCCGACCAGGCACCGTACATGCTCTAATGGGAGAGAATGGCGCGGGAAAGTCTACTCTTATGAAATGCCTGTTCGGTATTTATAAGCAAGATCAAGGGGACATTGTCATTGATGGCGAAGTGGTAGAAATGACAGATTCTCGAAAAGCTCTTGGACTTGGAATTTCCATGATTCACCAAGAGTTATATCCTGTATTACAACGTAATGTTATGGAAAATCTATGGTTAGGTCGATTCCCAACCAAAAAAATTGGTCCTTTTACATTTGTGGACCATAAAAAAATGAAAGAAGATACACTAGCTTTGTTTGATGAAATCGATGTGGACATTGATCCAGAGCAATTAGCTGGTGATTTATCTGTTTCTAAATTACAAAATATTGAAATTGCAAAAGCAGTATCTCATAAATCTAGAATCATTGTGATGGATGAACCTACCTCATCTTTAACCAGCGATGAAGTAGAACATCTTTTCAAAATCATTAACTCCTTGCGTAAAAAAGGGGTTGCAATTATATATATTTCTCATAAAATGGAAGAAATCCTACGCATATCTGATGAAGTAACGATCATGCGTGATGGTCAATATATAGGAACTTGGCATGCTGATGAATTAACGACAGATCTCATCATTCAACGAATGGTTGGTCGTGAAATGACACAGTTATTCCCTGAAAAAACAAATACTCCAAGTGAAGAAGTATTACGTGTAGAAAAATTAACATCTGTAAATCCACACTCCTTTAAAGATGTAAGTTTCTCTTTGAAGAAGGGTGAAGTATTAGGAATCGGTGGTCTTGTAGGGGCGCAACGGACGGAAGTAGTGGAGGCTCTATTCGGACTTCGTGGTATTGAATCAGGAAAGATTTACTTACACAATAAAGAGGTGCGCATTCGTCATCCACGAGATGCGAAAAAGTTGGGTATGGCATTGCTCACAGAAGAACGCCGTACTACAGGGATTTTCCCAATGCTCACCATTGTAGATAATACAACAATGGCGGCACTGCAGAAATATGAAAACAAGTTTAAACTACTAAATGATGAAAGAAGATTAGACGATACAAAAGAAGGTGTGGCGTCCTTGCGAGTGAAAACACCATCTACAGACACGAAAATTCAAAGTCTTTCTGGGGGTAACCAACAAAAGGTACTCATTGCTCGTTGGTTGAATACGAACCCAGAAATCCTACTCTTAGATGAACCGACACGGGGCATCGATGTAGGGGCAAAATATGAAATTTATTCCATTATTAATGAACTGGCTAGTGCTGGTAAAAGTATCATTATGATTTCCTCAGAAATGCCTGAGTTATTAGGTATGAGTGATCGTATTATGGTTATGAGTAATGGATATATGAGCGGCATCTTGGATGCTCATGAAGCGACAGAAGAAAAAATAATGGAACTAGCAACAGCTGGTTTAGTCTAGGAGGTATCGTATGAGCCAAGGTAAGTTAGGAAAGTTTCTTTCCCAAAATATTATCTATTTAGTACTAGTAGTACTAGTAGCGGCTATTTCTATGTATAGCCCGAACTTTTTATCCGTCACAAGTTTTCGTGATATTTTAATCCAATCTTCTCCACGCATCATCATTGCGTTAGGTTCTGCTATGATTTTGATTACTGCAGGTTGTGATTTGTCGGCAGGTCGTGTAGTAGGTTTGACAGCGGTAGTATCTGCATCCTTAACACAGTTGCCAGATTACCCGCGCCCGTTCTTTGAACATTTACCTGAATTACCATTGATTCTACCGATCGTGATTGCTATCGTAGTAGGTGCTCTTATCGGTTTAGTATCTGGTGTGATTGTAGCGTATTTAAAAATTGTACCATTTATTTCCACACTAGGCACTATGGTTATTACCTACGGTATTTGTTCCTTGTACTTTGATATGGAACCGAATAACTCCCAACCGATTGGTGGTTTACGTCCAGAGTTCACACAAATTGGTAAAGGTTCTTTAGACCTAGGA
>CALGLI010000251.1 GCA_937930265.1 uncultured Veillonella sp.
CCCAATTGTTGGGCTATGTAGGGGAAGTCAGTGAAGATGAGCTGGCGCAAGTGAAACAAGCAGAGTTAGACGGAACGCATATGGGTGGCACCATTGGTCCTGGTACAATTTTAGGTCGTTCTGGGCTAGAGAAAATGTACGATTCTGTGCTACGTGGTGTAGACGGTGGTCGTCAAGTAGAGGTGGATGCCAGTGGACGCCCTGTAGAAGAAGTAGGACGTAAACACACCATACCAGGTCGCAATATTCATTTAACCATTGATTTGAATCTACAAAAAGTGGCTGAAAAAGCTGTCTATGATCAATTAGCAGCGCTTAGAAAACAAGGTATTCCTGCGAAGGGAGCTGCTGTAGTGGCTCTAGATCCTAATACAGGGGCGGTCCTCGCTATGGTTAGTGCGCCAGGGTTCAATCCAAACTGGTTTGCGAAGGGGATTACTACGGAACAATGGAATCAGCTAAATACAGATGCTAATCATCCTTTTGAAAATAAAGTAGTTACTGGTGAGTATCCGCCAGGGTCTCCTTTCAAAATTATTACGGGTGCAGCGGCTTTAGAATTGAAAAAGGTAACTCCTAATGAAATGATTTATGACAGTGGTAAACACTGGTTAATCGATAAGCGAAATGCAGAAGGAGAGGCATTAGGTTGGCTTGATTTTAACAAAGCATTGGCGAAGTCAGATAATGTATATTTCTATGAAATGGGCAATCGATTAGGTATCGATAATATTGATACATATGCGAAGATTTTTGGGCTTGGTGAGAAGACGGGGATCAAGTTATATGATGAAGGAAGCGGTAATATTGCCAGTCCCGAATACAAACGAAAAGTATTTAATCAAGATTGGTACTTAGGGGAAACCTTCGATGCCGCTATTGGACAGTCTTTCACATTGGTGACGCCGATACAAATGGCAGTGATGATGTCTGAGATTGCTAACGGGGGGATTCGCTATCAACCGTATGTAGTGAGTCGTATCGATAATGCTGATGGAACGCCAGAAGAGATTTTTGGGCCTAAGAAATTAGGAGTCTTGCAGGTATCGAAAGCCGTCATGGATATTGTTCGCAATGGTCTTAGAGATGTAACCTTGGAAGGTGGTACGGCAGGGGAAATTTTTAAAGGCTTATCCTTAGCCGTAGCTGGTAAAACGGGGACGGCGGAAAATGCTACTGGTCGTGACCATGGTTGGTTCGTTGCCTATGCACCGTACGACAAGCCTCGTATCGTCGTGGTAGCCTTAGTAGAACAAGGCGGCTTTGGTGCCGTTTCTGCAGGGTCCATTGTACGTCCTATTTTAGAAGAATACTTTCACATTCCTAAGCCGGTCATAGTCCCTGTGAATGATAAGAAAGAGGATGCAAAACAAGAGGCGAACTCTGGAAAAGAGCAAAAGGTAGACTAGGAGTATACTATGTGGCAGAGAATTATACGTGAATGGGATTGGATTTTGGTGCTATCCACCATCAGCTTGATTATCATTGGTTGTGTTGTTATTGGCAGTGCGACCCATGTCAATCGAGAAGGATTGCAAATTACGGGATTAGTATCGAAACAATTGCTATTCTTTGGATTAAATATTGTAGCCATTGTAGGTCTGCAATGGCTAGATTACGAGCGTTTGCGCCCCTATGCGAAGTGGATTTATGGTGCCACTATCGTCATGCTTTTGGCAGTTATGGTGGTAGGTACATCGGCACTAGGAGCACAACGATGGATTCAGATTGGTCCTGTTACGATCCAACCATCAGAGTTTACAAAGCTGATGATGATCATTAGCTTGGCAAACATGCTGGAAAGTCGAGTAGGAAAGTTAAATACGTTCAAAGAGTTATTGCCAGTATTTTTATTTTTAGGAATCCCTGCCTTGTTGGTGTTTAAGCAACCAGATTTGGGAACATCCTTAGTGTATGTAGCTATATTAGCAGGCATGCTTTTTGTGAGCGGTATTCGTATGCGGTTAGTGCAAATTATGTTGGGTACTATGGTAGCGTTGTTGCCCTTAAGCTGGTTTGTTTTGCAAGAGTATCAAAAACAACGGATTATGGTGTTTTTGAATCCTAATGTAGATCCTTTTGGCGCAGGGTATCATATTATCCAATCTAAAATTGCCATTGGTTCAGGATTGCTCTTTGGTAAAGGACTCTTTGAAGGGACTCAAAGTCAGTTGAACTTTCTACCAGAAAACCATACGGACTTTATTTTCTCCGTAGTAGGAGAAGAATTAGGTCTTCTCGGGTGTTTTGTGGTCTTAGGATTACTATTGGTGGTTGTATATCGTAGTTTCTTAATTGCGAAACGATCCGTAGATCCCTTTGGCATGTTAATTGCCACAGGCGTTGGATCCATGCTGCTATTTGAAGTCTTAGTCAATGTAGGTATGACCACTGGTATTATGCCTGTAACGGGTATTCCATTGCCTTTCATCAGTTACGGTGTAAGTGCGTTAACAACAAATCTATTGAGTATAGGTTTATTATTAAATATAGTGATGCGCCAGAAAAAGCGCATGTTTTAAGTAGTAAAAAAGAGGCTAGTGCCTCTTGGAGGTTGTATGATTCAATTAGATCTATCATGGTTACAACATGTGGAAAAGCCTGCCCGTTATATGGGCGGGGAATGGAATAGCGTTGCCAAGAATCATTCGGAAGTGGATGTGACGATGGCTTTCGCGTTTCCAGATGTATATGAAGTGAGTATGAGCCATTTAGGCATCAAGATTCTATATGGTATAGTCAATGAACGTCCAGACGCGGCGGCAGAGCGTGTGTTTGCTCCTTGGCATGATATGGAAGCGGAAATGCGCAATCGAGAAATTCCTTTATTTTCTTTGGAAACGAAAACACCGATTCGTGACTTTGATTTATTGGCATTTACATTGCAATATGAAATGTGCTACACAAATATCATTAATATGTTAGATTTGGCAGGTATTCCTTTTTATGGAAAGGATCGAGACTTGTCGTTCCCTCTATTAATTGGTGGTGGACCCTGCGTATACAATATGGAGCCTATTGCAGATTTCTTTGATGTCGTATCCATTGGTGAATCAGAAGATTGGATCAACGAATTTATTGATTTATATAAAGCTGAGAAAGAAAAAGGATTCCCTGGTGGCAAAGAGGCCTTTTTACGGAAAGCAGCACAAATTGAAGGGACCTATATTCCTAGTTTGTATGAACCACAGTATTCAGAATCTGGGGATTTTGCAGGGATGAAAGTATTGGCAGAAGAAGCGCCCAAAATTGTCAAAAAACGTATCGTAGAAGATATGGAGGCTGCTTTCTATCCGACAAAACCTGTGGTGCCATACTTAGATATTGTTCATGATAGAGCAGTACTGGAATTGTTTAGAGGGTGTTTACGTGGTTGCCGTTTTTGCCAAGCAGGGATGTTATACCGTCCAGTGCGTGAACGAACTCCAGAACGATTGGTACAATTAGCCAAAGATATTATTGCCAATACGGGATATAATGAAATCTCCTTGATGTCTTTAAGTTCTGCGGACTATTCTAAATTGCCAGAATTAGTAGATATGTTGATGGAAGAATTTAAAGATAAACAAGTGAGCGTTAGTTTGCCATCCTTGCGCATCGATGCATTCTCTATCGATATTGCGAAAAAAGTACAGCAAGTGCGCAAAAGTGGCTTAACTTTCGCTCCAGAAGCGGGCTCTCAAAGAATGCGTGATGTGATCAACAAAGGCGTTAGCGAGGAAGACTTGATGTCCGCCTGTGAAAATGCTTTCAAGTCTGGTTGGAATACAGTGAAGCTCTATTTTATGATGGGCTTGCCCACAGAAACCGATGACGATGTAGCAGGTATTGCTGACTTAGCCTATAAAGTGCTTGATTTACATCGAGAGATTACGGGTAAACGGAATGGTAAGGTAACAGTAAGTTGCTCTTTCTTTGTGCCAAAATCACATTCTCCATACCAATGGTACGGACAACAAGATGTGGAAGAAATTCATCGTAAACAAAAGTATTTAAAATCCTTAATCAACAATAGAAATATTTCCTATCATTACCATGATGGCTATACAGGATATTTAGAAGCGGTCTTCGCTCGTGGAGACAGACGCTTAGCGGCATCCGTTATAGAAGCATGGAAGTTAGGCTGTAAATTTGATGGATGGACTGAGTATTTTGATTACGATAAATGGATGCAGGCTTTCAAAAATACCAATGTTGATCCAGAATATTATGCACGACGAGATCGTGATTTTTCAGAAGCCTTACCATGGGATCATCTTGATGATACGGTTAGTAAAGAGTTTTTACGCCGTGAATGGGAACGTGCAGTGGATGGTACATTAACTTGGGATTGCCGTCGCAAGCCATGCAATGGTTGTAATGCATGTCCAGAGTTGGGCACACCGATTATTGATTATAAGGAGGGTGGACGTGTTGAGAAAGTTACGTTTGGCCTTACATAAGGGAGAAGAACTGCGCTTCTTATCTCATTTAGATTATGCCTCTGCTATTGAGCGCATGATTCGTCGCAGTGGCATTAAAATGGCCTATTCTGAGGGCTTTAACCCGCATATGAAAATTAGCTTTTCTTCTGCCCTAGCACTGGGGATTACGGCGAGTGCTGAATATTGCGATATGGATGTCCTAGAAGAAGGAACATTAGAAGAGTTAATGAACCGACTTTCAGAAGCAGCACCGAAAGGGCTAGAAGTGTTAGATGGTCGATTCATGCCAGATAAAGTGAAAAAAATGATGGCTATCTGCAACTATGCGGTCTATGAAGTCAAGGGGCCTGTTACAGAAGAGGTAGATTGGGCAGATTTGTTGGAGCCTTTCAACAGCGCAGAAGAAGTGTTGTATGAAAAAGTAACGCCGAAGAAAACAAGAACCATTGACGTGAAACATTTCATTAAGGAACCATTAGTAGCCACAGTGGAAGATGGAATGGTGACCATACGCATGGCTATCGGCGTATATCCAGAAGGGACTATGAAACCGGGGGATATGTGGAAATTGGGGAAAGAACAATACGGCTGGCCTGTAACAGAGAGTTATTCTATTCACCGTGAAGCGATTCTGATTGAAACGGATGGGGCTTGTATTACGCCACTAGAAGTGGAATAAGGAGAGATTATGAATCGATTATATGCTAATGTGATGAAAGAGGAAACTAGTCTTGCCATTGTGGACGAGACAGGGGCGTTACAACAGATTATCTATGAACGACCACAGCTGTCGAACCGAGTGCATCATATGTATAAAGGGGTTGTGAAAAATGTTCTGCCTGGTATGAGCGCTGCTTTCCTCGACATTGGCATCGGTCAAAACGTGTACTTGAACCTACAAGAACAAGGGAAGCAGAAAAAAGTTCATGTTGGGGAAGTGCTACTCGTGCAGATTGTGAAAGATGCCATGCTTGGTAAAAGTGCGCGTGTTACTACCGATGTAAGTTTAGCTGGTCACTACATGGTCCTATTGCCCAATGATCAACAGATTCATATTTCTAAAAAGATTACAGACCCAGAGGTGCGTCAGTCTTTGAAAGATATGGCACAACCGTATTTAGAGCGGGGTGTAGGATTTATTCTGCGCACTGCAGCTATGGGGGCTACGCAAGAAGAGATTGCCAGGGATATGGCTTATTTGCATCAGACTTGGGAGCATTTACAAAAGCGTTATAAAGTAGCACAAAATGGGACTGAAATCTATGGAGATGCGAACCTTTGGTATCGTGTCATCCGTGATTATGTAGGGCCTACGGTAGGTTCCATTATGGTGGATGATGTAGCTGCTTATGAAGAGTTGCAACAGCTCCTCGGGGCTGGACGATTTGGTAAGACGATAGAAGTGAGTTTGTGGAATCAGAAGGAAGATATTTTTAAGACCCATGGTATCGAAGAACAAATCGATGCGCTTTTAAATCATCGTATTGATTTGCCATCTGGTGGTTCTTTGCAGATTGACCAAACAGAGGCGCTCACTGTCATCGATGTCAACTCAGCTCATTACAGCGGCAAGAATGAACAAGTGGGACAGGTGGCGAAACGTGTGAACCAAGAAGCGGCCTATATGATTGCTAGACAATTGCGATTGCGAAATCTTGGTGGGATTATTATTTGTGACTTCATTGATATGCCGAAACAGGATATGGAAGAACTTGTGCAGCTGATGAATCATCTAGTGAAACAGGATCCTATTAAAACTGTGGTATGTGGTATTACATCATTAGGGTTGTTGGAATTGACACGGAAGCGGGAGCGCCAAAGTATTCCATCTATCCTTTTTAATACTTGTTCCAGCTGTGGTGGCACTGGGCATGTACTAAAAGGAGAAACGGTATACTTGCAAATCTTGCGCCGTCTGCGAGAATTGTATCGCTTTGGTCGATTAAAAATGGATGTATCCATTGTGGTGCATCCAGATGTGGGCGTATTCTTCACGAAACAAGTATTAGAATCGTTGCGTACAGAGTTGCAACGAACTATACAGATTGAAAATGATGCCACAATGGGACTAGAAGCCTATTCCCTATTAGCCTTAGGTGATGTATAATAAAATTAGTACTAAAAATAATTACAGTTTTTATATGAAATGTAATATTTTTAAGAAAAAGTGCTTGGGACTGCCAAGCACTTTTGTTGTTATTTACAGGAGGGACTTGTGTCATACCTTGAAATATTAATTTTATCGATAGGTCTTGCCATGGATGCCTTTGCGGTTTCTATTTGTAAATCATCACAGATGAAATCAGATCCAACGATGAAAAAGATCACATTGGCATTTTTATTTGGGACCTTTCAATGTTTGATGCCCTTGATAGGGGCTGCCGTAGGATCTCAGTTTTCACAAAACTTTGATGACTGGGACCACTGGGTTATCTTTATTACATTAGGCTATTTGGGTATTAACATGATTCGTGCTTCTCTCAGCGATGAGGAAGAAGATAAAACAAAGGTGGATTGGAAAGAGATGTTAGCCTTGTCCATTGCCACTAGTATCGATGCCTTAGCGGTAGGAGTTACCATTGCGCTCTTGCATGTGGATGTGTATTTCACATCACTTACCATAGGGGTGATTACCTTCTTGGTGTGCCTCGTGGGAATATTCAGTGGGTATCATATGATGAAAGCATTCCGTGAAAGAGCAGAAATGGCAGGGGGTGTTATATTGATTCTGATAGGGGTTAAAATATTATTGCAGCATTTAGGGTATCTACCTCGCTAAATCGTCTCTTGCTGTGCTATGTAGCCTGTGGCAATCTTGAGTTATTGGTAAAGGGAAGAGTGCGACACATTCCTTCACAAACGGTATTTCATAATGTTTGTTCAGGAACATGTCGCACTCTTCTTGGGCTTATGCAATTTATCTAGTAAAGGTCGCCACAAGGCTACTACGCGCAACTGCGTTCCTCTGCGGGAAAAAAGTGCTTGACGGAATATATTTGGTGGTTTATAATAATTAAGTATTCACTTGGAGAGGTGTCCGAGCGGCTTAAGGAGCATGATTGGAAATCATGTGTGCGGTGATACCGTACCGAGGGTTCAAATCCCTCTCTCTCCGCCAAGGTTTAAAAGCGTTTATGCGTTGCATAGACGCTTTTATTGTTATATCTGGTGTATTTTGAACAGGTTGGTATGTAATTATTACAGTAATATTATATTCCTTACTATGGGGATAGAACCTAACTGGATTAGGTGCAACCGTCCTTTTTACTTTGTAAAATAGGTAGAATCTTCCTGGAAAGAATGGTACAATAATTCCGTATGAGGAGGCGTTGTATGGATTTTTTATGGTTATTATTTGACGTCATTGGAACGATTGCTTTTGCCATATCAGGAGCCCTTTTGGGGATTCAACGGCGTATGGATATTTTTGGTATACTGATTTTAGCACTGGTCACTGCTATTGGCGGTGGGATTGTGCGTGATGTCATGGTAGGGCGTATACCTCCCACATCGTTACAAACGGGTTTATATATGTCTATCACTTTGATTACGGTAGGAATTGTATTTATCATGTATCGTTATGGTTGGAATCGTTATATCGAAGGTAAAGGGGCAACGAAGGTATATCTTACAGCAGATGCCCTAGGGCTGGCTTCTTTTACAGTAACTGGTGCTACGGTGGGAATTACTACAGACGCGCATAATTTGGTGCTTACGGTTATATTAGGTGTTCTCACGGCTGTAGGTGGTGGTATCATTCGAGATATCCTTGCCCATCGGACACCGAGTGTACTGAAAGAAGAGGTCTATGCCTTACCTGCTCTATTGGGTGGGATTGCTTATTATTTGGTGTATGAAAGTGAGCATTATATTCTTGCGTCCTATGTGACTTTCCTCATTGTTTTCATCATTCGCATGGTGGCCATTGAGTACCATTGGAATCTACCGCGTATCGATCGGATTCATCGATGAGTATGATATGCTATGCACGTAGTCTAGACTTTCAGTAGTATTGAAAGTGTATAAGATACAGGCTTGTTACATGTAAAAGGATGATACAAGATTCTATTAATGAATTATATAAAAGATAATATTGGTTGGTATAGTAATTGAGAAAAATAATTCTCAATTATCCATACATTGCCAATATATTAAAAATATACAAATATACAAATATACAAATATATTTTGTGAAAGTATAATAAACAAAGGATAGGATTAACTAAGAAGATAATTAGCGACTATGCTATGCAATAGGAGAGATATTGAATATGAGTAAACAATTATGGCGACGTAAGTTTGCTGTGATGGCTACAGCCGTTGCTACAGCGATACTGAGTCATACAAGTACCGCAGAGGCTACAACGGTACTGTATGTGCCACAAGATGACCGCCCTGTAAGTTTAGCCTATACGGTGGCAACAGCTCAAGATGCAGGGTATACGGTGTTAACACCACCACAATACTATATTTCTGGGCGAAACTTTCAAGGAAATGCGGAGGCCATGTGGAGATGGGTGGACGAGAATGCTAGCAAAGCTGATGTGCTCGTGCTAAGTACAGATTCCTTAATTTATGGAGGCCTTGTTGATTCTAGAAAGCATAATTTAGATTTGCATACGTTGGAATATCGTGTACGCCATATCGAGGACTTGCACAAAAAGTATCCCAATGTGCCAATCTATGCCTTTGGTACGGTGATGCGGTCCCCACGTGCTAGTGGAGGCGGTGTGGAGCCAGCCTATTATGATCAATATGGACCGACGATTTTCCGGATTGCCGCATTACAAGATAAATTAGACAGTCAAAAATTGACGACAGATGAGCAAAAGGAATTGTTCATGTTGCAAGCCACAGTGCCAGTGGAGTTTTTACAAGACTGGTTCCATCGTCGTCAAAAAAATATGGAAATTAACCGGCAGTTAATTGATATCACGAAAAAAGGTGTTTTTAAATATTTTGCGTTAGGTCATGACGATACGAGTAGTTTATCCCAATCAGCCATGGAGGGACGTTATTTACAAAAATATAGTAAAGGACTTTCAGCTACACAATATGGTAGTTTCCCTGGTGCAGACCAATTAGGCCTTTTGTTGATAGCCCGTGACCATGTGGACCGCAATCACTTAACGCCTACCTTCGAGGTTATCTATCCATTGGGTGGTGGTGGTGAAACGGTGCCACACTATGAGGATCAAAAGGTAGAAAAAACGATTGCCGAACATGTGGTAGCTGTAGGTGGTACGATGAAAGCCAAAGGCAAACCATCTGTGCTATTAGCAGTAAATACCCCACTAGGTATGGTCACAGGTGAGTCGGAAGCCTTTGAAAACTTTCCAATGATTTCTAGAAGTACTAATGAATTTTTAGATCACATTCAAGCATCTATGAACCAAGGCGTACCTGTTAGTATTGCAGATATTGCTTACTCCAATGGTTCGGATAATACGTTGGTCTATGGATTGTATCAACGGGATTTGCTGTATAAAGTTAGTGCCTATAATGGATGGAATACGGCAAGTAATACTATCGGCTATGCCATAGCACAAGGTATTTTAGGAGTGCATATGGACGACCAAAGCCATCGAAATATGTTGACACAACAATATTTAGATAACTGGGCATACCAAGCGAATATCCGCAAATCTGTGTATCGAATGCAAGAGTCTATCCGTACAGACAATGTAAAATATACAGGTACTTTAAATGATAAGCTAGAAAGTTACTTAGGGGAACGGGTACAAGATTTTGCGGAAACCTATTTAAAGATAAACCCTCGTACTGTATCAGCTCGATTCCCATGGGGACGATTGTTTGAAACAGATATTACTGTATATCGTGAACCAGTGGCTCCTTTACAAAAAGAATTGCGCTTACAGCGTGAAGCGGAAGAACGAGCACGACTAGAAGCAGAAGTTAAAGCGAAGGCAGAAGCAGAGGCAAAAGCTGCTAAAGAAAAAGCAGAATCAGAAGCTGCAAAAGCACAAAAAGCTCAATAATGTTACGTAATACAAGGAGAGAGGGGCGTAGCCCCTCTTTTTTGGAGGAATTATGAGAAAACCAGCTATACCAGCCATCACTTATATGCGAGGACTATGTATGTTAGGTGTGATCGGTATCCATGTAGGGTCCTATGCGTTGGCGAACCCTACGATTAATATACATCTATTAGGACTGTTAGAAATTGTATCTCGCTTTACAGTGCCAGCCTTTTTCTTTTTATCTGCCTTCGGACTGTTTTATCATACATCGGTGGAAGACAAATTTTCTTACTCTGACTTTTTGCGTCGTCGCACGCAGGTAGTGCTCTATCCATACATTGTATGGACTATTTTATATACGACCTACAATGCGGTGTTAGCGCATAGTGCATGGGGGTTGATGCCACATGTGTTAGGGTTGACTCTACTTTTTGGAAATGGTATGTATCACCTGTATTTTCTAGTCATACTTCTTTGGTTTTACGCTTTGATGCCACTTTGGCGATGGGCTTTGCGGTCTATACTGAAAGCTCCCATAGTGCTGATGACTCTATTGTTTTTTGTGCAAATGGCAGTGAATTATTGGTCCTCTTATATGGCAGGTTCTGTGCATTTTTCACAAGAATGGTTACAGTACATCTTTAGCATGCGACTCAATTATTTTGTAGGATTTTATATATGGATTTTCCTTTTAGGTGGACTATTAGCAGAACGATTTGATGCGATGATGGAATGGATTGATGCCCATGGTTTCGGCATCACCGTTGGATTTATCATATCTTTAGTGGCTATGCTAGGGTCATATTACTATGTGATGGCAGAGTGGGGATATACTCGGTTAGAGGCTATCTACACAGTGCATCAATTGAGCCCGCAAGGGTTGGTATATACAGCAATGGGTTGTCTTTTTTTTGTATGGGCGTTCACAGTGTCATCCATGAGTGACATCGTGGAAACTTTTTGGACAGAACTGGGAAAAGCGTCTTACGGTATTTATTTGGTTCATCCGTTTATGCTGATTCTATTGGATAAAGTGTTGCAAATCGGAGGATTAGGGTATACAACGACAACAGTTGTGTTTATGTATGTGAGCGCGGTAATCTTGTCTTTGGGAGTGACAAAAGGGTTAGAACAGTTGCCAAAATCTATACGTGGGTATTTCTTAGGTAAATAAATCGTCGCTTGTAACACTATGCAGCCTGTGGATCGTCTCTTGTGACACTATGCAGCCTGTGGCGTTTGTAACTGAATGTGCAAAGGGAAGAGCACGGCATACCCCTCTCAAACGGTATTTCATAATGTTTGTTC
>CALGLI010000252.1 GCA_937930265.1 uncultured Veillonella sp.
ACTAAAGTTAAGGTAATAATTCCCATCGCTTTTTGTGCATCATTAGATCCGTGAGAGAATGACATGAGCGCCGCAGACACTAATTGCATATTTCGGAATCGGTCATTCAAAATAATGGGGGAAAATCGTCCAAATAAGAGCAGCAATATTTTCATCACAATATAGCCCAATACTAGCGCTAGAATAGGAGATGCCACCAAAGAAATAAAAATCTTACCAATCCCTCCAGCTTGTAATGCTTCTGGTCCTACAGAAATCAGTACAGCACCGATGATTCCACCGATTAAGGCATGAGAAGAAGAGCTGGGGATTCCATACCACCACGTTAACAAGTTCCAGAAAATAGCTCCTACTAAGGCAGCCACTATAATTTCACCATTAATCATCTCTGGAGCCGTAACGATATCACCACCAATTGTTTTAGCAACGCCAGTACTCACCATGGCCCCTAAAAAGTTTAAAGTCGCCGCCATCATAACAGCTGTTTTGGGGGCAATGGCTCTCGTCGATACTGACGTAGCAATTGCATTCGCCGTATCATGGAATCCGTTAATATAGTCAAAGGCAAGTGCTAATAGCACCACTGCCCATATCACCCAACCATCAAGCATATTTCAACACTACCCGGCGGAATGTTCCTACCAAAGTCTCAGAACCATCGATAACTTCTTCCATGGAGCTAAGAATTTCCTTCCACTTAATGATTTCAATAGGATCGCTACACTCGGAAAAGAGTTTCGCCATTTCCACATGATAAATATCATCTGCTTCGGCTTCTAGGCGCAACACTTCCAACGCCCGGCCTTCTACTTTTAAATAGTTTTTCTTTAAGCTTCCCATATAAGAAATAGATTTTTTAATGTGCTTGCAACATTTTGCCACAATTTCTGCCATACGGATAGCTCCAGCAGTTGGCTCACTTTGTACTTGATACATTACCATTTTATCCATGATTTCTTTGATATTATCAATGGTATTATCTAATTGATCAATCAATAGTTGGATATCCTCACGGTCCATTGGGGTAATAAATGTTTTACGCAAACGGTCCATCGTAGCCGCTACTAGCTCATCAGCCTCGTGTTCCTTTTGTTCAATTTGACGAAGAGCCTCTTTCTTTTCCACGTCTCCTTCAAACACTTCTTGCATCAATTGTGCTGCTTCATGACATAGTTCAGCATGGTCATTGAGCATACTGAAAAACTTTTCTTCTTTTCCTTTTAAATTGAAAGCCATTACATCCTCCAATAACTTACTATGTAATTTACATATCTTCATTATAGCACGATAGCAAGTAGTTTTGCACGAAAAAAGCTAACGCCTATATACATTTTTTATTTTTACGATTGTATCTTTTACTAAAAGTACATTCTATGACTGATTCACTTCTATTTAAGTGTCATTACAATGCCTCATAAATCTAATAACTATCTACAAGCATCACATCTTGGTCTGTAAAAAGCAAAAATATAGCTATCTTAGCACTATGAATACATAGTTACAAAAGATAGCTATCTCTAATCTATTATTTAATTAGTTCTCGCTTTAGATGTTTTACTTCAGGCAAAATTAATTCTTTCATGGCTAAGGTAACAGCGCCTACAGAACCTGGGATAGCGAATAAAATCGTATGATTTTTTACTCCCGCAATGGCGCGAGATGCTAACGCTTTTGTACCAATATCATCACGATAGCTTAAGAAACGAAATAACTCACCAAATCCTGGAATCTCTTTATCTAATAGAGGCTGCACTGCCTCGATAGATACATCACGTTTGGCAATTCCTGTACCCCCAGTACTGATAATAATATCTGCAACATCTACACTATCCTCATATATCCATGCACGAACATCATTACCTGTAGACGTCTTCAAAACTTGAACATCTCCACCATAGTTGCCAGTGAAAACCTTATGAATCGCGCCTTGAATCTCATCAATTGTATCTGTCACAATCTGACGAGATACCACAA
>CALGLI010000253.1 GCA_937930265.1 uncultured Veillonella sp.
GTTCGTGAACGGTTAGACCTAACGTCCCATATATGGAATCCCTTAAAACGGGTGAAACCATTCCTATCCATTATGAAAGTCAACACAGACCTTATGCTTCGTACCTTGTGCTTGCTTACTATTAATAACTTGTTTGCCAAAGCAGGCAGTGCTATGGGTAGTGATGTACTAGCGACGAATGCAGTGATCTTAGAGATTATCTTCATCTTGGCATACTTCACAGATGGACAGGCTAATGGCGTCAGCGTATTTACAGGAAAAGCTTTTGGAAAACGAGACTTGGTGCTTTGGAAAGATACCTTAAAAATTTCCTTAGTCTGCTTAGCGGCGTTCGTAGTGATCGTAGAAGTCGTGTTAGGACTATTCCGTAATGATGTCATTATGCTTATGACCACAGTACCAGAGATTTACACGATGGCCGTGGAATATTCTTATTATCTGTTGCTCTATCCTATCTGTGCGGCAGTAGGCTTATTACTATATGGTATGTACAATGGTATCGGCCAGACTGCATCGATTCGGAATATGATGTTCATTGCCGTGGTCTTCTTTGTAGGCATGCAAGAATTACTTATCCCTCCATTCGGTAATGACGGTATATGGACGACCTATGTGTTGACCTATTTGCTAGAGTCCATGATTCTAGTATTGTTCTTGCCCTTAGCAAAAAGACGATTTAGTATGGTACAAAAGTAGTTAGCTATAAAAGGAGATGTCGTGTATTGGGATGGACAGTAACGACCATCCACCATGGTATGTTTTTATAATGGGGTCTGTCACAACATGCCAATAAATACAATAGAGGAAAGTTGCCTCAAAAGATGGCAACTTTCCTCTATTTTTATATGCAAAGAGTCCGGAAGGCTCCTTTTTATTGGTATCATATAGATATGAAAAGATAATACAAATGGATATTATTATATTAAATTGATGAGACCTAGCTCCTTACTTTTACCAGTATATGTAGCCGTTTTGATGATAGAAACATGGCTAATTAGTATATATTAATGTTGATGCTCTAGGATGAGGGGTTCTGTAATATGATAAAAGTATCGTGACATGTCCTCAATAGAGTATTGGCGATCGTTTTCTAACCACCACAGTACCATTTCTACAAAAGATCCTGCAATGTGATTAGATATAAAATCATGAGGAATATTGTTGTGAGGGCAAGTCTGATTGTTTAGAAAGTGACTTTGGATGAGCTCTTTTAAACTGTTCTTGAAATGACGAAGGAAGAGTTCGTTACTTTCACAGGAAAGAAGGCCTAAAATGTTGTTGTCATTGTCTTCTAAATGCTGCAAGATATGGAGGAAGATAGCTTCCTTGATATGACTGTTTTTATATAAGCCGTGAGCATGAGAAAAGTCTGATGCGGTATCGATAATATGAGAGAATAATTCCTGACACAGTGCTTCTAATAAATCTTCCTTCGTTTCAAAGTGTGCATAAAAGGTGCTACGACCAATGAGGGCTTCATCGATAATGTCTTGGACGATAATAGCATTATAATTTTTATCTTCTAATAGTCTAACAAAGGCATCGAAAATAGCTTTTCTAGTTTTCACTTGTCGTTTATCCATAATTCCTCCCTATCTATATAAATCAAACAAAATGAGATACTTGTTCAATATAGGATACTTTTTTATATATGTTCCGTAAATAACAAAATAGAAAAAGTGATTCTTGTAAAATCTCGTAATTTTAATATACTAATAGTATATCATAAGTAACAAAGTGTTTCATATCTTTGTTATTATGAAAGATAGTTTCGATTGTTTCACTGAGAGCATCTACTACAAAGACTGGGTGTAGTGATGACTTTCAGCCATATAGAGTTAGCGATTAGAGAGGATGTGTTCTCATGTTAGAACGAATTGATGCCATTATGAGTAGTACTACTGCAACTGTGATTACAGGAGCCATGTTTTTAGCCATTGCACTACAGACAAAGGTTGATGTGTCTAGTTGGATACATACATCTTGGACTGCGATTACGACATATTATGCTGGGTTATAACATTATTAGAAGCTACATTAGTGTAGGGACTTTACCGAATGAATTAGTTGATGCAAGTGCTACTAAGATGCAGGAGGCATTGTCGTAGGGTGTTAGGTTATACTACGTGTTCAACTGTAAATGTAAGAATCGGATAGTGATAGAGGAAACTGTTTTTTAGTTGTAACATGAATTTCCATGTGGTATACTAAACTTATAATTGAATAAATTCGATATAATATATCGATTATAGGAAAGGAGTATACTATGAAAGAAATTTTAGGCTTCCATTTACACCATTGTCCATATTGCGCTAATGCGTTCCGTGCTATTGAAGAGTTGCAAGCAGAGAATCCTGCGTTCAAAGATATCAAAATCAACTGGGTAGAAGATCAAGATGCTGCGGAATTGTTCAAAACACATCCTTATGAATACTATCCAAATTTGTGGTTCGATTTGGACAAACAATATGAAGCACAACCTGGTGAAAGCTACGAACAAACAAAATCTTTAATCAAAGCTGTGTTTGAGAAAGCGATTCAATAATTGTTTTACTTTCATTAAAAATACTATATAATAGGAGCAGATGACAGATAGTGCATCTGCTTTTTTCTTGTTATATATCGTAGTTTCTTAATAGACTGCGTGAGGAGGATATATGTTAAATTTTGTAGCCTTGGATTTTGAAACGGCTAATGAAAGTAAGAATAGTGCTATTTCCTTAGCGGTGGTAACCGTGGAAGATGGTCGCATTACGAAGCGTGGCTATAGTTTAATCAAGCCCCCAGTGATGCAGTTCAACCAAGAGTTCATCGGTATCCATGGTATCCAACCAGAAGAGGTGCTGAATAAACCTACCTTTGATCAGTTGTGGCCGGCTATTTATAATAACCATTTAAAAGGTAAACTGTTAGTAGCACACAATGCGAAGTTCGACATCGACGTATTACGTGCCACATTGGACCACTACCATATTGAATGGCCTGATTTAGAATATACTTGCACCGTTCGCATCACACGAAAAGTATGGCCTGATTTGGTGAATCACAAATTGAATACATTGGGTGGATTCTTAGGAATTTCATTTAACCATCATAATGCTTTGGACGACTCTGAAGTATGTGCTAAAGTAGCCATTGCAGCAGCAAAAGAAAAAGGAGTAGACTCCATGCGAGGCTTGTTGCATTTGATCAATCTAAAACCAGACTCCTTCATCACTGATGAACGACGAACCCAAATGGAAGTCAAACAAAGCGGCACACAAGATACCTTCTTCTAGTAACCCATAATATCTACTGGGGCTTTTATAGGTAAGGTTGGTTTTATGTAGCTATTCATAGATACCTGTGTTTAATAGACCTATACATGGACAAGAGTACTCCACATAGTTATTACATTTAGTCATACTAGCAGATACACTACATTGGCGCATACCCCTCCCTAATAAGCCCTCATATGATTTACTCATAATCTATTGACTACTATAGCTTTATACAAATCAACACCGTAGTAATAAGAAACCGGTGCCATATTCCCCTGAACGAACATTCAGAATGCAGTGAGAGAAGGGGGATGTGGCGCCGGTTTTGTAACTCATAAGGGAAAGATTGTGACAAAAATCATGCTGCTCATCAGATTATGAGTAAATCATATACCTTATTATTTAATTA
>CALGLI010000254.1 GCA_937930265.1 uncultured Veillonella sp.
AAAACTAAACCGCCACTTTCGGGTGGTAAGGGTGGAACGGTCGCGGTAAGAGCGCACCAGGTACATGGTAACATGTATGCTCGGTAAACCCCATCCGGAGCAAGGCCGAATAGGAAAGGGTTAAGGGTTGCCCGCCTACCTTTCGGGTTGTGCCGCTTGAGCGTATAGGTAACTATGCGCCTAGAAAGATAATCGCCACTGCGAAAGCAGGACAGAACTCGGCTTATTGATTGCTTGCTCAAAACCGCTCTTCGGAGCGGTTTTGTTATTGTAGGAGGTATATATGAAATTAGACACAGTAACAACATATGGAGAATTAATGGAAATTGTTAACAGTCATGATATTGTACTGGCTTGTTTTGTAGCAGATTGGTGTGAGCCGTGTACACCAATGAAGGATGAACTAGACAAATTATACGAAGAATTGCAAAGTATTGCTAAAATGGTAGCGATTCCTGTTGATCAATCTAAGGAAATTGCTTTGCGAGAAGATGTACAAGGAGTGCCTACAATTATTTGTTATAAAAAAGGCAAAGAAAAGGACCGTATTGGTGGTTATAAACAAGCTTCAGCAGTTCGTAAATTATTGAAAATATAAATAGAGGATATAAAAATATTTTTATAAATTGTGATTAATATTCTATAGTAGAAATATCTTTCATGGTATACTATGGTAAGTATATTAATTTGTATAGACGCTATAAAGTTATTGCAAGAAAGGGGCTTTTTTGTGAAAGATAGATTAAATAGTCTTTGGAACTTATTCCAAGAGCGTAAATTAAGCCGACGTACATTTATGAAATCCTGTGTAGCTTTAACAGCTATTTTAGGATTACCACCAGCATTGACGAATAAGGTCGTGGCAGCAGCGGAGACAAAAGAATTACCTACGGTGATTTGGCTGCATGGTCATGAATGTACAGGATGTGACGAATCCTTTATTCGTTCTACATCACCTTTCGCATCTGATGTGATTTTGAATATGATTGCCTTAGAGTATGATGATACGTTGGCTGCCGCAGCAGGGGAACCATTTGAACATCATTTGTATCACCTGTTAGAAAGTAAAAAAGGTAAATATGTATTGGCTGTTGAAGGTGGCGTTCCATTGGACGAAAATGGATCGTACTGCCAAGTGGGTGGACGTCCATTTGTAGATGTATTGAAAGAATGTGCTGAAGGGGCTGCTTTCATCATCGAATATGGTTCTTGTGCAGCCTGGGGTGGTATTCAAGCAGCGAAACCAAATCCAACAAATACGGTATCTGTATCCTCTATTGTAAAAGGCAAAAAAATCATTAAAGTACCAGGATGCCCTCCAATTCCAGAGGTTATGACTGGTGTCATTATGCACTATGCTTTATTTGGTGAAATTCCACCACTAGATGTAGAAGGAAGACCAAAACAATTTTATGGTAACCGTATTCATGATACTTGTTATCGTCGTCCGTTCTTTGATTCTGGATTGTTTGTGGAACACTTTGATGATGATGCATCTAAAGCAGGTTGGTGTTTATACAAAGTAGGTTGTCGTGGACCAGAAACGTATAACTCTTGTGGTAACTTGCGCTGGTGGAATGGTCTATCCTACCCAATTCAATCTGGACATGGTTGTATTGGTTGCTCTGAAAAAGGGTTCTGGGATAATGACAATTTCTATCAACGATTACCTAATATTCATACACCAAATACGATTACTAATGTGGATACATTAGGTACAATTGCTGGATTTGGCGCGTTTGGTGCTGTTGTGGCTCATGGTGGTATTACATTGGCTAAACATAAGTATGATTCTATTCAAGAAGAGAAGAAATATTTAGCAGAACAAGAGACAAAACAAAAGGAAGCAGAACAGAAAGGTAGTGACCAATAATGAAACGAGTTGTAGTCGATCCAGTGACCCGTATTGAAGGTCACTTGCGCGTAGAAGTAAGTGTAGATGAATCTACAGGCCAAGTCCAAGATGCCCTATCTAGTGGTACAGCTTGGCGTGGTATTGAATTAGTAGCTAAAAATCGTGACCCTCGTGATGTATGGGCTTTTGTGCAACGGATTTGTGGCGTTTGTACATCCACTCATGCCTTGGCATCCCTTCGTGCTGTAGAAGATGCATTGGGCATCCAAATCCCTAAAAATGCAAACTATATTCGAAATATTATGCATAGTTGTTTAGATACACACGATCATCTTGTGCATTTCTATCACTTGCATGCTCTTGACTGGGTCAGCCCAGTGGAAGCCTTGAAAGCAGATCCTAAGAAAACAGCAGAATTACAACAACAAATCTTAGATACATACAATGTAAGCGGATTACAACCAAAGGAGTTGGAATCTTCCACATCTGCGTACCCGAAAGAGTTTCCTAAAGGAAATGCTACGTATTATGCAGCCATCCAAACAAAAGTAAAAAAAATTGTGGAAAGCGGTCAATTAGGTATTTTCTCCGCTCAATGGTGGGATCATCCAGATTATCAATTATTGCCTCCAGAAGTACATTTGATGGCAGTTTCTCACTATTTGACAATCTTAGATCGTCAACGTGATATTGTAACACCTCATGTTATCTTTGGTGGTAAAAATCCACATCCTCATTATATTGTAGGCGGTATGCCATGCTCTATTTCTATGGATGATATGAATGCGCCGGTGAATGCGGCTCGTTTGGCTAGTGTGGATGAATCCATTTCTTTAGCAAAAGATTTAGTGAATTATTTCTACTTACCAGACTTATTAGCGATTGGTCATTTATATGTAAAAGCTGGTATGGTTGATGGCGGTGGATTGGCGAAAAAACGCGTCCTTGCTTACGGTGGCTATCCGGATGATGCATATACAGGTATAAAAGATGGAGATTTCTTTAAAAAGTCTCTTGTTCGTGCTAACGGTGTAGTAGAAAACTTTGAACTTGGCTGGGAAAAAGCAACTTTCATAGCATTAGAAGGGGAAGATTTGATGAATCCTGACTTCTTGTCGGAAGAAATCAATCACTCTTGGTTTGAATATCCAAACGGTGAAACGACCTTACATCCACTCGAAGGTGTAACGAAACCAGCTTTCACAGGTCCTAAAACAGGAACCAATAAAAAATGGGAATTCTTGGATGAAGATAAAAAATATTCTTGGATTAAATCTCCTACATTCAAAGGTAAAGCCTGCGAAGTGGGTCCATTGGCAAAATATATCGTTGTCTATGTAAAAGTAAAACAAGGTATTATTAAAGATCCTACGTGGGCTGAAAAAATGATGGTTGATCAAATAGATGCTGTATCTAAAGTGCTAGGTGTACCAGCTCATGTATGGTTGTGCTCTACTGTAGGGCGAACAGCTGCACGGGGGCTAGATGCACAAGTAGCGGCGAACTTGAGTCAACATTTCTACAATCGTTTAATTGAAAACATCAAAACAGGTGATACTGTAGTGGCAGATACTCGTAAATTTGACCCTAATACTTGGCCAAAAGAAGCTAAAGGTGTAGGCTTATTAGATGCACCTCGTGGTGGGTTAGGTCACTGGTGTGTCATTAAAGACGGTCGTGTAGATAATTACCAATGTATCGTACCAACGACTTGGAATGCATGTCCAAAAACAATGGCAGGGGAGCATGGTGCGTACGAAGCGAATATGATGGATACAAAAGTTAAAGTGGCGGATAAACCACTGGAAATTTTAAAAGGTATTCATTCCTTTGACCCTTGCTTGGCTTGTGCAACTCACTTGTACAATAAAAAAGGCGAAAAAATTGTATCTGTTAATACAGATGCCCTATGTAAATAGTGGGAGGCTAATCTATGTTACCGTTAAATAAAAAGCCTTATCGTGTATTTAGTTTATGGCTTCGTGTATTTCACTGGACAATGGTCCTATGTGTAACAGCTCTATTTTGGACTGGCTTATACATTGGTAATCCAGGTTTCCATGCTACTCCGGGTTCTGCGGAACCGACTATTGCTGTAGGCGGTTGGTTTTCTATGGAAATGATTCGTAAGATTCATTTTATAGCAGCCTATGTATTAATTGCATCTCTTGTATTCCGCATTTATGGAGCTATACGCTACCGCGGAGATCGCTTATTTCCGAGATTTCATAAAAAATCGTATTGGGTGGGTCTATTGGATACGATTAAACATTATCTAATGTTACCACAGCAACGTGAACATCGTTTTTTGCGCAATTCCGTGGCACGTACTAGTTATGTGGCTGTCTACATAATGATATTTTTGGAAATCTGTACTGGTCTTGCCATGTACTCACAAGTGTATCCAGATACATGGATGGCACAAATATTCAATCCGGTGAATCTATTATTTACAGAATATGAAGTGCATATGATTCATCATTATATTGCTTGGGGATTTTTGCTCTTTACTATCATTCATGTATATTTTGCATTCCGGGAAGATGTTATGGAAGAATCTGGAGAAGTATCTAGTATGGTTTCAGGTATGAAATTTTATCCTACAGATCCAGAAGATATAGAGGACTTATATGGACCAAATAAAAAATAATCCCATCGTATTATTAGGGGTAGGCAATATTTTGCTCACTGATGAGGGATTTGGTGTCCATGTGGTGAACCAATTACGGGAGGATTATGTATTTAATCCTCCTATTACCATTTTGGATGGGGGAACCATGGGCATGGAACTTCTTACCTATATGCGAGGTATGACAAAACTATTGTTAGTGGATGCCATCAATGGTGGTGATGCGCCAGGCACAGTATATGAGTTTCCTCATGAGGAAATGAATAGTTATTTTACAGAAGCTATTTCTGTGCATGAGGTAGGGATGCAAGATATTTTACGCATTCGTGCTTTGCAAGAAGATCCTTTAGAAGATGCCGTTGTTATCGGTGTAGAACCTGAAAGTTTAGAATTGGGCCTTACCTTAAGCAATTCCACACAAGCTGCGGTAGCAGAAGTGAAAGAACGAGTGCTATCTATTCTAGCTAATTGGAATGTAACAGCTAGCCCTGTGAACGAAAAAGGGAAATAGACTGCTACATACTAGGAAACTATAATGATTTGATAAGGAGTTTCTATGCAAAATGAATTTGGCCGTGTAAAAGCGGTATTTCAAGAATTAAAAAATGCTTTGCAACAGCTGCGCAAAACTGGTGAAACCTATACGATCTATGTGGAAAACACAGGACTGACTATGGAAGAACAAGTAGAAGTGTTAGAAACATTGGGTCGTGGTGATGTAACGATACATCTAAAAGATACAGATCAACCTGTAGAGTGGTATGAGTCGACTATCCGTGGAGTATGGATCGGGACCTTCCGCAATGGAAGAGATGAAGCAATACTCTATACCATTGAAGTATGTCGCTACCCAGAGCTTGCGGGAGCTTATGATGAAGATATCATTGGTGGTGAAGAAGAGCTACAAGAATGGATCGAAGTAGCTGATCTATAATTAGTAGAATTGTCTATAATAAATATTACATATCCAGATGAAAATCACCTGTATTTGCTATATCAATAAATCATAGATGACACTATTTCTATAAGAAAATATATAAAATAGCATAAATAAAACTCTCTCATTATGATTTAATGAGAGAGTTTTTCACTTTTAAAAAGGTATATTTTATA
>CALGLI010000255.1 GCA_937930265.1 uncultured Veillonella sp.
AAATTGGCAAAAGCAGCGCCCATCCCCTGTTCTCTAGCATATGGATAGGATCGAATACTAAAAACCATAGACCAACGGCTCATTAAAGGCACCATAATAAGTGCCATAGGAATAAATTCAGCAGTAGGAATTGCAGCTAATAATTGCCATTTCAAAAGTGTAACAAATACAAAAGCAACAACTCCAAAGGAGCCTATACGACTATCTTTCATGATTTCTAGTTTACGTTCTCTTTCACGGCCGGAAAACAAACCATCGCTTGTATCCATCAAACCATCAGCATGAAGGCCACCAGTTATTAAAAACTCAGCCACAACGATAATTAACATCAATGGCATAATCGGAATAAATGGCGATAATACGCCATACAATATAGCTAATATGAGACCAACAATAAGGCCCACATAAGGAAAGGCAATTACCGATTTACCAAAATCCTCTACAGACCATTCATTTTGATTTACAAGTTTTAAGCGCGTTAAAAATTGTAATGCTATAAAAAAAGGTGTCATTATACATTCATCCCATAGGTAATGACTGTACTAATGATGACCATTAGTATAGTCGTAACATACATCATATAAATTGTTCGAGTAATATGGTTGCGATTCAACTTTTCAATAGGATCACCCATATATTCACGGAAGGTCATTTTTTTGAAATACTGATTGTAACCACCTAAACGGATATGTAAAGCTCCTGCCACAGGTGCTTCTGCATACCCTCCATTAGGGCTAGGATGTTTTTTTGCATCACGTAAACCGATTTGTATTGCCTTTTTAGCATCAAAGCGTAAAAAGAATGCAGAAATTACAAATAATACAAAGGTAATTCGGGCAGGAATCCAATTTAATATGTCATCAAAGCGTGCAGCTACGCGACCAAAGTACAAGTACTTTTGATTCTTATAGCCTAACATAGAATCCATAGTATTAGCAGTTCTATAAAGAATAGCCCCCATAGGGCCACCGATAATAAAAAAGAAAAAAGGTGCAATAATACCATCTACCGTATTTTCCGCGATTGTTTCTACTGTAGCCCGAGTAATCTCACTTTCGTCTAAGTCTTCAGTATCACGTCCCACAATCCATGATAAACGTTTGCGAGCATCTACGATATTACCTTGTTTTATTAACTGACTAATGGTAAAACCTGCGCCAGCCAATGAACGTGGAGAAATGGCAATGTAGAGAATCACTACTTCGAAAGCATAGTATACCCATTCGTCTAC
>CALGLI010000256.1 GCA_937930265.1 uncultured Veillonella sp.
GTCAACACTATCCTACAATATTTTTGATGAATTCTTCTTCATCTTTTAATGTTGTGGATTCTTTATGTCCTGGGTCGATTATTAAATCCTTAGACAAGGTTAATATATACTTCAAACTAGTAATCAAATCTTCTGGATTACTATTATAATTGTCAGTATTCCCTACATTTTGTTTGAATACAGTATCCCCTGAAAATAGATGTCCTTCTATTTCAAAACAAACAGAACCAGCACTATGACCAGGTGTGTGATGGACAATAACTTCAAAGGGTCCTAATTGTAGTTTACCTGTTACTAAATCGTTACAATTAGTATACATTTTCTTCTTGTAAACACTTGGTCTGCGACGAATTAATTGTAATAATTCTTGATCTAAAGGATGTAAATAAGCAGGAATATTATAATGCTCACATACCTCATCTAGAGCTGACACATGGTCACAATGACCATGTGTCAATAGAACTGCTATTGGTTCAGAATCCCCTACCATTTCAATGATATGCTTACTATGAAATCCAGGATCAATTATTAAAGATTTACCCTCTTTAACGAGTACGTAGCAATTCGCTTTATAAAGCCCTAGAGGGCGTTTTATAATATTCATATTATTCGCCCCCTATAGAACACGATACCGCTTGGAAGATTGTTTTTTTATAAAATACCCTTCCCAGAATTGAGGATGAAGCATAACAAGAATGGTAAATAATTCTAAACGCCCCAATATCATATCAACAATAGCTATACATTTTGCTGAGTCAGGCATAGCACCAAAGGAATCAGTGGGACCAAATCCACCAAAACCAAGGCCAACATTACTTAAGAATGCTGTTATCACTTGCATAGAATCATATGTGGATAAACCAGTGCAAGTCATCAAAAAGACAGAAATAACATAAATCATTAAGTATAAAAATAAAAATTGTTGTGTCATTTGAATCCACTTGGTAGGCATTGGTTTACCATTGATGCGTACAACTTGAACCATATCTGGATGAATCGATTTACGCAGGTAAATGATACTACTTTTAATTAAAATAATGAGACGTATAATTTTAACGCCCCCTGTGGTAGAACCACTACAACCACCAAAAAATGATGAAATAAAGAGCATCATCTGAGCTGCAGCAGGCCATAAATCATAATCACTTACAGCAAATCCACTACCAGTTTGAATCGATACAAGATTGAAGGACGCATCCCTAATAATTTGTATTGGATCATTTATAGTAGATTGTAAGGCTAATGATAATCCAATAATTATAATGCCTATTAGAATTACAAGCCAATACATGCGTGTTTCAAAATCATCAATTAAAATACGAATCCCTTTATGAAGAGCATTATAGTATACAGAAAAATTTCCGCCTGCTAATATCATAAAGAAAATAAATACAAAGCAAATATAGTTATTCTGCTCATATACAAACGTACCAGCTGATGTAGGTGTAAAACCACCTGTAGATATAATAGAAAATGCATAATTAAGTGCATCAAATGGTTCGATTCCACCCGCCCATAGCATGAGGAAACAAACTCCAGTGAACACAATATATAACCGCCAAAGTTTTGTAGCCATTGATTGAATACGAGGCATAACTACACCTGGTTTTGGTACCGAAGCTTCTGCATTAAACATATGAGCTGCGTCAGCACCAAGGTTTTTCAAGAAGGATAAAATAAGTACAATAATCCCCATCCCACCAATCCAGTGCATAAGTCCACGCCATAATACAAATGTATTCGGTAAATCATCTACACTATTAATAATAGTAGCACCTGTTGCCGTAATCCCAGATGTAGCTTCAAACAGCGCATCAAATACATTGACTAAAATACCACTACCAAGAAATGGTAAGGAGCCTAAGATAACGGTTAATATCCATGTAGCTGATACTACTAAAAACCCATCGCGAAGACTAAAACTTTGACTTTCTTTGCCATAATAAGATAAAAGTCCACCTAAGCCGAATGAAATACCGGTGGTAATCAAAAATGACCAATATGCAGTTTCAAATACGACACCATATATAAAGGGTATCAATGTAAAAATCCCAAATATATATAATAGCCGCCCCACTAAGGACATGACAATTTGAATGCGCATAGTCCCTCCAAACTAGGTTAGATATTTAAGTAATTTACTTACTGATTCAGGTAACGCAAAGAGAACAATGTGATCTCCATCTAAAATCTCAGTATTACCACGTGGCACAATGGCTTCATCACCACGCAAAATAACACCTACTAAAGCCTTCCCTGGTAAACGTATATCTTTCAATTGTTTACCGGCTACAGGTGATTCACTTGTAATAGCAACCTCAATAGATTCCGCTTTCCCACCTTCAAAGGTAGAGATTGATAAAACACCTTCTCCGCTTCGAACAAAACGTAAAATTTGACTAGCTGTAAATAAACGTGGAGAGAATACGACATCAATGCCTACTTGTTCCATAAGCATAATGTATTCAGGTCGCCCTACACGTACTACAGTCTTAGGGATCCCCATATGTTTACCTACAAGAGCGACTAACAAGTTAAGCTTGTCATCATCCGTAAGTGCAATGATAACATCACTATCAGCAATCTCTTCTGCTTCTAAGAGATCAAAATCCGTAGCATCCCCATCAATAACAATTGTCTTATCCACAAGGTTTGCTAGCTGTTCACAACGGTCAAAATTCTTTTCAATAACTTTAACCGAAAATCCAGCTTGCTCCAAAAGGACCGTTAAATTTCTACCTAAAAGGCCAGCTCCAATGATAACAGCTCTTTTATAGAATGTATTATGATTATGGAACCAAAGACTTTCTACCTCTTCAACGGCTTCTTTCAAGCCTAAGAAGAATACACTATCATCAGGCTGTAGAATACTTTCACCATGAGGAATAATCATTTCACCATAGCGTAAAACACCTACTAGTAAAACACCTTCAGGGAATTGGATTTCTTTTAAAGGTCTTCCGATTAATGGAATATCATCTGTAATCTTAAATTCCATGAGGCGCACAGCGCCTTGACCAAAGTCCTCAACATCAATAGCTGAAGGCGTTTCTAAAATTTGTAAAAGCTCTTGAGCCGTAACCATTTCAGGATTAATGAACAAATCTACGCCTAATTTGGCACGCATCTCATCATCCATATGTTCTGCTACAGTATTATCCCGAACACGAGCAATCGTTGTAGGAACACCTGTAATCTTAGCTACAGCACAGGATAGCATATTTACTTCATCAGAATCGGTAACAGCAATAAACATTCCTACATCTTCCATACCGATTTCATTGAGCAATTGTATATCACTGCCGTTACCTTGAACAAGGCTAACATCTAAGGTATTTTCAAGATTTTGTATGCGTTCTGATGACCGATCGATAACGTACACATCATGATCATCTTGTATCAGGCGTTGTGCCAAGGAATAGCCAACCTTACCAGCACCTACAATGACAATTTTCATC
>CALGLI010000257.1 GCA_937930265.1 uncultured Veillonella sp.
TAGAGCCTTTTCTTATGTATATCGTTTATCTAATAAACTTTCTAATTTTTTTTCTTTTCGAGCGTCTAATACTTTGCCTGCCAAAATGGATGGTATTGCTACGCCCACACCAATAGAAATGATGATGAGGATAGCGGTAACGCCACTTTGAATAGCTTCTACGAGTGTAGTAGATGTGAGTGAGTTAATGTGTAACATGGCGTATAAAAATCTATAAATGAATACACCAGGTACGAGAGGAATCGCTGATGGAATCGCTAGTACCTTGGAAGATGTTTTACCATGACGGGCAGCTTTCAAACAGAATAAACTCACCATAGCAGCTGCGATGAAAGTAGCACCGAATACAGAAAAACCTAGATGTAATATAAGTGTGTTTTTTACTAAGATTGCGATGAGACCACCAATACCTATCAATGGTAATAGTCGTTTTGGCGTATAAAACATCACAGCATAGCCGGCGGCACCCACCACAGCGGCACCTAGTAAGACAGGGGAAATGCTGTCTGGAACAATGCTTAAATGAGTAAAGTCATAGGTGTGATTGAAATATTGAGCCATACTAATGCCTACGGTCATACTGCCTACAATCAGTAAGGTATGAACAGCACGAGTGATGCCTGCCAAAATATGATTATTTAATAAGTCATCTACTGTATTGATAAGAGGAATGCCGGGTACCATAAACAGAGTACAGGCAATCGTGGCATAGATGACATCTGCGAAGTCGAAGAGATAACCAGATAAAAAGGCCAGTCCAGACGAAACCATGGCTGCACAAGCAATGCCAATATAGCCATTGATTTGGAATCGCTTTAAGATGAGTTGCACTATGAATCCTAGCAAAGCGCAAAATGTTGTAATCCAAGCGGAGATAATGGTGCCTCCAAATAAAATAGGAAAGGCTCCACAGGCAAAGCCTGCAAAGATGGCTGACACAGCATTTGAGTAAGGTGGTTCTTTTTCAGCAATTCTTTCCAATTCCTCAGCAAACTCATCCAAGGTATAGTCTTTGCGTAGGGCCGTCCAAGTCAAGACACTGATGGCAGAAATGACTTCCATATTGGCGCCCATATATTGAACTTTTCTGAAAGAAGTAAAACAATCTTCGGGACTGTGAATGTTAATTAGAATATTTGAGTAGGCAATGTGGATATGCAGATCATCTTTTGGAATCCCCATATACGCCGCTGCTCGTTGCATATCTCGTACGATTTGATTCGCATTGGCGCCGTTTTCAGATAATAAGCACCCCATACGAAGTAAAATCTTTACTTTTTTGCGGATTTCTACAAAAGGTTTTTCTAAAATATGTAAATCTTTTTCTGTGTACTGGGCCATATTAATGCTTCTTCCGTAAATATTGGGTGTTTAATTCTACATCCACTTCTACTGTATCTGTATCAGGCTCTGCATCTACAAATTCGATGGACTCTAAATGTTGAACCACTTGAGCACGGATAAATCCTAAATAGACTTCATATAAATCTTTCTTTTCTGCCAGTTCTTCTTCTGTTAAAGTTTGACCAGATTTCTTTTTCGCTGCCAATGCATTAATGCGAGTTAAGGCATCTTCCATAGTCATTTCTTTTTTTTCTTGTTCCGTCATATATAATCTCCTTATTTGTTACTGCACACGCTTTGTGGTATGATACACTATATAGTATTAGATGAAAGTATCTAATCTATTCGTTTGATAATAGAATTATATTATAACACGATTTACATAGTTTTTCATCTTAGAGGAGAAGGCTCCGATGCGAATTACAAAAGCCATCAAGGCAGAGCAAATACGAATCATGGGAGAAGTCTACCATGATGCCAAACCAGCCTTAGAATTCACAACACCTTTTGAATTACTAGTGGCGGTGGCATTGTCTGCACAATGTACAGACGAACGAGTGAACATTGTAACAAAACGACTCTTTCCTAAATATAGTGACCCTAAAGATATGTATGAATTGGGCATACCTGGATTAGAGGCATTAATTAAAGATTGTGGTTTATATCGCTCCAAGGCAAAACATATACACGAAACATGCAAGATTCTAGTGGAACAATACAATAGTGAGGTACCTAAAGACTTCGATACCTTAGTTACATTACCAGGAGTAGGACGTAAGACTGCTAATGTATTAGTATCCATTTTATTTGATACGCCAGCTATTGCTGTAGATACTCATGTATTCCGTGTATCCAACCGATTGGGAATGGCCAAAGGGAAAACACCAGATGAAGTAGAAAAGAAATTGAAAAAAGCAATTCCTATGGAACATTGGAGTGCCGCTCATCATTGGATGATCTGGCACGGTCGAAAAATTTGCAAAGCAAGAAAACCATTATGTGACGAATGTCCTTTGTATGAGGTATGCCAATCGGCGGGGAAGGTTTAATATGACAGAACAAATGAGACGTCTCATTGAGACTTTTACAAAAGTAGGTATTACAGGACCAGCTATCGTACAAGAAATAGCAAGATTTAGAGTATTAGATCAAATCATTACCCAAAGTGGTGAAGTCCGTGAGTGGGGCATTACACCCAAAGAATTATTTGAGCTTGCTCAAACATCTACAGTGGATATGTTTGGACCCTTGCCATATGATGAAGCAGGGTTTAAGGAAATTTACGGCATTTCCTTTAGCGTAGAGTTGATGGATTTCATCAGTGCTACAGGGTATTATGAAAGTGTGTCAGCAGGTCGCCAATGGGCTGTGCCGATGCAAGAAGTTATTGACTTCCATAAGAATACAGAGGGAATTATTCTCTTTGCCTATTTCGAGGAATACGCAGCTATTGCAGAAGAAATTATGCAAACTCTTCCAACAGATCGTTTGCTTTTCTATACAGCCTCTGAAAGTTGCTATAATTTGTTCCGCAGTTTATATCCATTAGCTCCAGTGATCAACGAATGGCCAGAAGATGTCATCTTTGACCACATTGTAGCAGCTACCTCCGGTATGTTCACAGCTCCAGTCACAACAATGGAACAAATGGCGGCTCGTGTGAATAATGTGAGCGAGAAAGGCACTGTACGTTACTTTATTCCTGTGTCTGCCATACAAGATCAATTGAATATGAATCGAGTAGCTTTACAGTTTATGATTCTACAAAATCATTTAGAAGCGGTTAGAGAATGGGCGCCAATACAAACATATGAGTTCCGATATGGATTAGGACCTGTGAAAAAAGTAGACTTGTCCATTTGTGAAGTCGTTGAAGATGGATATAAACAAACTAACTTTATTCCATTGCCTCATGAAATTTTAGCATCTATGGAGACATTTAGTTTGGCCCATTATGGAC
>CALGLI010000258.1 GCA_937930265.1 uncultured Veillonella sp.
GAATCATTTTGCAAAAGTCTATAATTCCACGATGACCCCCATCTAATTTATGTATCTCTTTAGTATTCTTCATAGTTAGATGCTTAGGTTTAGGCGATGTTAAAGGAACAAAATAGTTTCTATTTTCTAATGTAAATACTACTCCAGCAAATGGACGAGTTTTTTTATCATCTGTTGATCGCCTAACTTCGGGATCACCTTTAGATAATGACTCATTATATTCTTCAGATACTGTGTAAATTATAAATCTTGGTTCTCGTTCCATCAAGTTTCTCCTATGAAAAAAGCCGAGACAAAGCTCGGCATTGTAGATGTAAATAAGTATATCGCTGGTGGGAATCACCGCTCTCACAGGTTCTCGCTTCTTGGTGTACCATATATACACCATCGGTGGGAATCACCGCTCTCATAGCTTCTCGCTTTTCGATGTACCATATATACATCGCTGGTGGGAATCACCACACTCACAGGTTCTCGCTTTTCGATATACTTTTATACTCAAATACTAACATAATAAAAATAACATGTCAAACATTTTACACTAACACACTAACACACTAACCACTAACACATTAACTTGCAATATTTTTATATTTGGGGATATTAGCTAATTATTAATACTGTATCTCTTGGATGAAAAAATGAATGCCCCAGTAAGAGCAATCTATTGGAAGTTACTTAACTTCTTATTTTTTCGGATTAATACTCTCATTTCAGCAAGTACAATAGCTTGGGCTTCTGGATTTAATTGTTCGAGTAATTGCTTAGTATATGCTTCATCTAGTCGTCCGGCTTTTAATGTTGTAGCTTGTAATATAGAATTAGAGCTGTTTATGAGTGATATGGGCGTTGTATTTTATAGGGATGAAAGCCTATAATAGGTATATGACTAACATAGTATTAATGATATAGGAACTACAGGAGATAGGATGAAAGAACTTCGCACATTGCCAGATGGTAGCATCAACTACGAATTGCATAGAAAACGAGTGAAGAACATGAATCTTCGTGTTACCACTAGTGGTGTGGTGCGAGTGTCTGCCTCTCCTCGTGTCCCCCTAGGGGTGATTGAAGCGTTTATCTGTCGTCATCGAGCTTTCATAGAAAAGGCACTACAAAATCGGAAAGATAGAGGCGGTCATCCCATGGTACCTGCTGTAGATACAGATATCATGGTGATGGGTAAGATGTATCGAGTAGTGCTAGAGAAACCACATACGGTATCTGCCTATTTGGAAACATCATCGCAGGATAGTCAATTAGTAGGCAATCAGTTAGACACCAACGTGTCCGATACTCTATTACAGGGCAGCTCATCAAAAAAGAAAACCATACAAGGTACTTTCTCACAAGGAAAACAATCGCGTGGGAGCACCTCTACCTACGCGGTGACAGTAGCAGGGGATATAGTATTGGTACGATATCCAAGTGACCTCGAGACCATAGATGCTAGCAAAGTAGAACAGGTTTGGCTTAATTTTTGGAAAACCATAGGTCGGGATTTCATAGATGAACTAGCACAACAAGTGCATGATGAGTTTCAACAAGCGGGCTATACCGTGCCGACACCGACCTTGCGCTTGCGGTACATGACGAGTCGTTGGGGCTCTTGTATGCCTGTAAAACAAATTATCACCATGAACACACGATTGCTCTTAGGACCTACGGACTTTGTGCACTATGTGATGGTTCATGAATTTGCCCACTTTATCGAGGCGAACCATTCGTCACGCTTTTACAAGGTTATGAGTGATGTGTTGCCAAACTGGCAGCAGATAAAAATGGAGATGAAGGAATATTATACATAAACGGGTTTAGGTAATATGCGATAGTAGAGATAAAGAGGTTTCGATGAAATATTTTAGATACGCTATTGATAGAGGTTTATTGCAAGTTAAAAGTCACATATACCGTATTTCCACTTATCATTATAATTGGCATAATCATATTGAATTATTATGGGTATTAAAGGGCTCTTTAGAAGTGTGTGTAGAAGGGCAAAACTATGCATTACAAAAAGATGACATGGTTTTGTATTCATCACAATGTGGGCATGCCACATTGGCTCTAGAAGAAGATACGATTGCCCTTGTTTTTCATATGGAACCGCAATGGTTTTTGCAATATGATCAGGACTTCATGAAGTATCGATTTGTGGCTGTTTCCACACAAGATGTACATCTTGCTGAAAGATATAAAGAACTTCGATACTATTTAGCGCATAGTATGAATTATCATGCAGAAGAAACTTGTGCTAGTGCATTAGAAACCATGAAGGTAGATGGGGATATATATAGTGTGTTGTCGAATGTGTATGAAATTATACTGGCTAGTCGTTACGAGAATCAATTATCTACGAAAATATTGCATCAAGAAAAAAACTTTGAACGAATGGTACATTTTATTGATGAGCATTTTCGTGACCATCTTGAGTTAGCAACGGTTGCTCATATCGGTGGATATACTGAAAGTTACACTTCCCAACTATTCAAGCGTCAATTAGGAATTACTTTTTTAGAGTATGTGTCACGTATGCGATTGCGTGAGGCAGCGATACAATTGGTAAATACTGATGATAGGGTCATTCATATTGCAAGTTATTGTGGATTTCCAGATGTAAAAGCTTTCAATAGTGCATTTAAAAAGCATTTTAAAATAACTCCTTCTGCCTATCGTGAAAGGGCGAAGAAAATTGAACGTCATACGGTGTTAGAAGATTGGAAAGATTATGTTAATTCTGATGATGGAGAAATTAAAGGTATATTAAAAATGTATGAATCTCGGTATACAAGTGAAAATACAAAGTATGATGAAAATGAATGTTCAGAAGAAATGCTTGTTAGTAAGGTTCATCGTGTAAAAGAAGAATTGCAGAAACTTTTAGATACATTAGAATGAGTGAGGTATACGTTGTTTGCATATATGCAATAATACGTATATAGGTATATTTTTATATAATGATGCTTGCATACTTTCATTAAAACATGAAAAAACACTGTGTTATTTAGATGTATGACATGGTGTTTTTTTATATATGTTGAGCTTAAAATTCTAAAAATATAGAAAAAATAGTTTCTTTTACAGTTCTGTATGATGATAAATATTGGATAGAGAGGACTCGTACAACTGGATATAATAAAGGCATATATTGGAGAGATATGAAAGAAATTTCTTGTTATCCATAATCTAGGAGGTCTTTATGAATAAAGAAAAACAAGTGTTACGAATGACGAACATTGTTAGTGATTTTGTAGGGCATATAGCTAAGGTGCTGCCTGACGATGTACAAGAAAAAATTGCAGAATTAGCGAATGATGAACAAAATCGATTAGCAAAAACGATTTATGCAACTATGAAAGAGAACATGAAACTATCTAAAGAATTAAGCCGTCCATCCTGTCAAGATACTGGGGTGTTGCAGTATTGTGTGAAAGTAGGGGCTAATTTTCCTTTCATTGGTGAGTTAGAAGGGATATTGAGAAATGCCACGTATCAATCGACACAGGAAACACCACTTCGACATAATTGCGTAGAAACCTTTGATGAATATAATACAGGAAATAATATTGGCACATTGGCACCATACATATTGTGGGAAGTGATTCCTCATCGTGATGATTGTGAAATTTTTCCGTATATGTCAGGTGGAGGTTGTGCCCTACCAGGAAGTGGTAAAACATTAATGCCCAGTGAAGGGTACGAAGGGGTAGCTAAATTTGTCCTAGATTTGATGACATCCTATGGGTTGAATGCGTGCCCACCATTATTGCTGGGTATTGGTATAGCAACATCTATTGATACAGCGGCAGTACTTTCAAAAAAAGCCTTATTACGTCCGGTTAATTCTGTAGCGCCTAACGAACGGGCAGCTAAGATGGAGCGATTACTAGAAGATGGTATTAATTCTTTACAGATTGGTCCGCAAGGTATGGGTGGAAATAAAAGTCTTTTAGGAGTCAATATTGAACATGGAGCTCGCCATCCATCGGTTATTTCAGTGGCGGTGAGTGTTGGCTGTTGGAATCATCGAAGAGGACATATGGTGTTTGATAAGGATGGACAATGTACAATTTTATCGCATAGTGGGGTGACATATTAATGGAAAAGAAAGTATTAACGACACCGATTCAGCGGAAAGATTTAGAAGGAATCCAAGCGGGAGATATCATTTATTTGACAGGGCATATTACAACATGCCGTGATGTGGCGCATCGTCGGCTCTTAGAGTGGAAACAAGAGTTGCCAATCTCTTTGAGAGATGGAGCTATCTTGCATGCAGGTCCTATCGTTCGAGATCTGGGAGATGATACATTTGAAATGGTCTCTGTAGGGCCTACCACAAGTATGCGTATGGAAAAGTTTGAGTACGACTTTGTCAAAGAAACAGGTGTACGCCTGATTGTTGGTAAAGGTGGGATGGGTCCGAACACGGAACGTGCTTGTAAAGAGTTTGGAGCCTTGCATTTGGTATTTCCAGCAGGCAATGCAGTGCTAGCGGCTACAGAAGTGGAAGAAATTGAAAGTGCTCACTGGCGAGAGTTAGGTATGCCAGAAACACTTTGGACATGTCGAGTGAAAGAATTTGGACCTTTGATTGTATCGATTGATACAGAAGGTAATAACTGGTTTGAACAGAAGAAAGCAGAGTATAATGCGAAAAAAGAAGAAGTATTAGAATCTATTTACCAAGAAGTAAAGTTTATTAAATAATATAATG
>CALGLI010000259.1 GCA_937930265.1 uncultured Veillonella sp.
TGTACTACGTAGAAAGATTCGAATTATATTAAAAGAACATAAAAACATCGTCATTTCACATGGCGATGTTTTTTAATTTAATATTTCAACAATACTAATATCTGAAGTAAACGCATACATCAATGCTGGTGCAATAGCATATAAAAATAATAAGCTCAATGCAGATTCAATAAATACGATAAAGGATTGCATAGGGTTTGCATATAATAAGCTAAGACCCCTATTAAATTCATCTAACTTGATGAGCCAACCTTTCGGGTTTCCTTTTTTAGTTATTTTACATATCCAAGTTACCAAGCCTTTCATAATTCGCGTTTGTAATAGATACATTCCCATAAATGTTGAAATCACAACAAAAATTGATATGCCTAATAATTGTGCATTAGTTATGTACGGTACTTCTATAGGTTCCGTTACTAATATAATCGGCAACATAAGGATTAAAAATAAAATAGAAAATACAGTTCGCACTAGTACAATCGGTGCTGCTGTTCCAATAGGTACATGATAGGACCGTAAAATTAAAGCCTGCGCTACCGCACCACCACTAGCACCAGGTGTGAGCATAGCCATAAAGTAGTTACCAAATATAACTCGTAGAATGGCAATCAGGGATAAACTATATCCACCCATACGTACCAATCGTTGTAGGCGCAATCCATCAAAGTACATACCTAAAGCTAATACAGTTATTGCCAACAATAAAGAGGCAATGTTAAATGTACCTAGCGTAGCCAATGACTCTAGATCAATTGTAAAATAAATCGTTATACCTGACACAATAAGGAGCAGGAATCCAATGAGGACTCCTCGCTTTACCATGGTACTCATGAACTTTCTCCTTCATTCCATTGTCCATAATGGATGAGACTAATATCATGAGATCCAATATAATCTTTTACTCTAGTGGAGGTCATAGCCCATCGTTCTTCATCCCAATGGTATCCCCAATCATACAAGGATCGAAGTGTATAATTATCTTTACCAGGATGTGTCATAATTTCATGAACCCCTTGCTTGTTAGCAACCTTTGTTAAAATTGCTAATAAGGCATCTTCTTTCAGCTGTCCACCATTCATCATACCCCAAAAATATAGAGGCGATGAAAAACCTAAATCTCGAGCTGTAGCATACGCTTGTTGAGTAATGACCGTAAGCCCTACTTTACCAATCCAACGACCTAATGAGGACACACCATTTAATAAAAATGGAGTTTCATCGGGCATACGAATCTTAGTTAAGCCATAGCGCTTCATTTGTTCTGCCACTATAGGCAAGATTTGTGGTAGTACATGCATATGTTGATGTCCATCTACATGAGTAATTGGTAATCCTGTAGACATCACTTTTTGAAATTGTGCTTCAATTTCTTTTCGCAATTCAGAACCTTTTACTTGTCCTTTGAAGAGACGTTTCATAAATTCTGTGTGTGTCATAGGGAATTTGCCATCAATTAATAGGCTGGGAATCTCTTTAGGGTCACAAACTGGTGAAAGCCCTCCGACCAAGCAAACATGCAATCCCACTCCTAGTGTGGGTGTTGTCTTAGCTAATGATAAGGCATCCTCAAAATAGTCTCCAGATGCCAATAAAGACGTACTTGTTACTATTCCTTGTTGATGACTTTCTAAGATTCCCTCATTAATAAGAGGGTGTAAGCCAAAGTCATCTGCATTCACAATTAGACGTTTCATAGTTACCTTCCTGTACGCACTAAATGGATAATTGTATTCTTATTCTACCAAAATTATTGCTATTTGGATAGACAAAATTTTCTTTCTTGTACTTTATACATGCACAAAGCACCAGCTATGGCAACATTTAGAGATTCCATGGGCCCATACATGGGAATAGAAATTCGCTGTGTAACCAACTGTAATATGTCCTCTGAAATACCATTTGCTTCATTTCCTAGGGCAATCATTGTGGCCCCCTCATAGGTTGGTTGTCCATAATCTACACTATCTTCTAAGACTGTTCCATATAGTTGGATGTCTTGCTCTTCTAGGAGTTTAATCACATCATCCTTTGTGACATTTGTATATAAGGGTAATTTACTCAATCCACTCATAGTACTACGCACTGTTTTTTCATTATATACATCCACCGTGTTAGGTGTTAAAAACATAGCTTTCACACCAGCACCAACAGCAGTTCGAATCAAAGTCCCCATATTTCCAGGATCTTGTACACCATCGACTAATACATATAGTCCATTAGCATGGGCTATGAAATCTTCTATGCAGGATTCTTTTTGGCATACTACAGCCAACACACCTTGTCCGTGAACAGTAGCATCAATCCCCTTCCAGAGACTGTCATCAACCACATATAGATCCACATG
>CALGLI010000260.1 GCA_937930265.1 uncultured Veillonella sp.
GGTTATTTGAATCGTTACAGTGGAATTGCTATGCAGCAAACGGTGATTCACATGGCAAAGCGTTATAAAAATTTAGATATTCGTATGTACAGCGGCAGCCATGAAGAGCTATATGGCATGCTTAGTGATCGTCGTGTAGATGTAGTATTTAATGATCAATGGCAAATTTTATCTGATGATTTTGAAAGTCATTTAATTGATAAAGCCACTACATTTATTGAGGTACCACAAGGATATACTAATGAAGACTGTGTAGAACTAAAGCATATCGATGATTTACCACTTATTTTATTGTGTCGTGGGAAATATACCTTGTCTGAAGAAGAACACTATCGTAAAGCCATAGGTTATAATGGTGCCTTCGCTTATGCTCGTACGTTAGAAGAAGCACGATACTTGGTTGCAGGGCAGCAAGGGCTATTACTATTAGATTGTTTTAAATACTTAACAGATCCTATGCCAGGTATTGAACGTAAGGTATTGACGAATCATAGTAAACCTATGGAACGCCATTACTACTTTATATCCCAACGAAATCAAAATAATTCATATATTGTAGCACTCAGAGATATGTTCCAGCAGGTACTTGAAAAATTATAAATGAGATTATAAATGAAAAAGCCGTTAGCAATTTGCTAACGACTTTTTTCTTTTTCTGTACATCGTCTATTTGTATTTTTCTTATATAGTTATGATAGTATTGGAGATTTATTAGAGATTTAGATTTTTCTTTGTATCTATGAGTATAACTTTACAAAAAGTCTCTTAACATCATGATTCCATCAATACATAGCTTGATACCGTAAATGACGAGAACCGAACCACAGAAACGGTTAATCCATGCCATATGAGTAATCTTAATTTTTTTAGCTAGAAGATGCATTGTGGTAGCTAGAGATCCAAACCAAATAGGTGTCATTACCAAGAAACCAGAGAAGAAGTGGTAGATGTTTTCTTTTGGAATATTAGCCTGAAAAGCACCGAGCATCATTGTCGCATCTAGAATGGCTTGTGGATTGCCCCATGATACAGCGATGGCTGAGACGATAATTTTCCTAATTGGAATATGCGTGTCTACGTTGCGTATGTCTGGTTGAGTTTTAAATATATTAAAACCCATATATACAATGAGGAGTCCCCCAAAGATGAGAACTATAAGCTTTGTGAGTGGCCACATTTCAAGAACGGTACCAATACCATAGAAGGCGGCAGCACTTAAACTCATGTCAAAAAACGCTAGTATGATTAGCGTCAATATAATGCGACGGACAGGTTGCACCAAGGCCGTATTAATAATGAAGAGGTTTTGCATGCCAACAGGGGCAAACGTAGCGAGGCCGACAAGAAGTCCTTGTAAGAAGTACATATTAACCCTCCTGACTATGGTATGATAAAGTACTAATAAGGTGAATAGTAGCACGAAACCCCT
>CALGLI010000261.1 GCA_937930265.1 uncultured Veillonella sp.
GATATGTCATACTATATTGATTTAAATAGTGATTTAGGAGAGAGTTTTGGCGCCTATACTATGGGAATGGATGCCGAGGTATTACAATATGTTACCAGTGCCAATGTAGCCTGTGGATGGCATGCGGGTGATCCGCTAATTATGCAAAAAACGGTTGCACTTTGTCAACAAAAAGGAGTTGCGATAGGGGCCCATCCTGGATACCCAGATCGTATGGGATTTGGTAGGCGAAAGATGGATATTTCTCCAGAGGAAGCGAAAGCCTATATGATTTACCAAGTGGGAGCACTACAAGGATTCTGCCATGCTCATGGACTGTTATTACAACATATGAAATTACATGGGGCATTTTATAATACAGCTTGTGTAAGCCCCAAAATTGCAGATGCAATTCTTGATGGACTAGAAGCGGTCAATCCGTCCATGTCAGCCATGGTGTTAAGTGGTAGTTATATTGCAAAAGCAGCTCAGAAAAGAGGAATCCCAGTGATTCAAGAAGTATTCGCAGATCGTGGATATACAGAAGAAGGCACATTAGTACCACGTTCAGAACCAGGTGCCTTTATTCATGATCCAAAGGAAGCGGTGGAAAGAGTGTTAATGATGATTAAGGAAGGTCGTGTTCTTTCTAATACGGGAAAAAGTATTTCCATTCAGGCTGACTCAGTTTGTGTTCATGGAGATAATCCACAAGCGTTAGAGTTTGTTAAGGCCTTGCGAGAGGGGTTAATACAAGAAGGCGTTATTCTACGTAATTTTCAAAATAGATAAAAGGAGTTTTATATATGAAACCATTAACAAATAGTAAGAATATTTCCGTTCTATTAGGCGCGGCATTTTTGATGGCTACGTCTTCAATTGGGCCTGGATTTATGCTGCAAACAGCAGCTTTTACAGCGAAATATAAAGCAGACTTTGGCTTTGCTATTGCAGTTTCTGTTATTTTTTCTATTATTGCACAATTAAATGTTTGGACTATTATTAGTGTATCTCGTATGAGAGGGCAAGATATTGCTAACAAAATTTTGCCGGGGCTTGGATATGTGGTAGCTTTCCTGATTGCCCTAGGTGGGTTGGCATTCAATATTGGGAATATTGGTGGTGCATCTATGGGATTGCACATAATATTTGGAATCGATACTACAACGGCAGCAGCGATTAGTGGTATCATTGGTATCGCTTTATTTGCATTTCCAAAAATGGGTGGAGCTTTAGACATGACTGCAAAGGTATTAGGAACAGTGATGATTGTATTAATAGGCTTTATTGCTTTTTCAACACATCCACCAGTAGATGAGGCCATTGTGCATACAGTTTTGCCTGATACATATCCGTGGTTAGCGACACTTACATTAATTGGAGGTACTGTAGGGGGATATATAACATTTTCAGGAGGACATAGGTTGATTGACTCTGATATAGCAGGAGAAGAACATTTGCCGGATGTAAGAAAGTCTGCTTTCTTGGGAATGACTGTAGATGCATTAGTGAGAGTGCTTTTATTTTTAGCCGTATTAGGGGTAGTATCTAGTGGAATGACGATTGATCCAAAAGATCCAGCTGGTTCAGCATTTTTGCTAGGTGCAGGGCCATTAGGTCATATGATTTTTGGGGTAGTCTTTTTCAGTGCTGCTATTACATCTGTAGTAGGGGCAGCCTATACATCGGTATCATTTTTGAAAACTTTATTTACAGTTGTGAAAAACTATGAAAAATTAATAATCATGTTATTTATAGCTATTTCAACGTGTATTTTGATTTTTATTGGTAAACCAGCGGCCTTATTAATTTTGGCGGGCTCTATTAATGGGTTGATTTTGCCTGTTACATTAGCAGTAATGTTAGTGGCAACTCGTAAAAGTCAAATTGTGGGAACTTATAATCATCCCAAATTGTTGTATTATGCTGGATGGGGTGTCGTATTAATTACGGCTTATATTGGTATTACCTCTTTAGAAGGTATTACGAAATTGTTGCACTAATATAATATTCAATTACTAGATGTGTTAGAGGATACCATGTTATTAGATAGAAATGAGGCTGTGTATGACACATACAATATCACCAGTAGGAGATAGTGCAATTTTGATATCATTTGGCGATGTCATTTGTCCAACTATTAATCGTAAAATACAACGAGTCATAGAGGCTATTCAGGATATGAAGGATCCGGCTATACATGAGTTAATCCCTGCATATACATCGTTGATGATACAATATGATGCCTTGGAGTATTCCTATACGGAATTAAAATCTAAATTAGAGCCAGTATTAGCTATAAGTGCTGACATTTCAGAAGAAGATAGAGTTACAGTCATTGAAATACCAACTCTGTATGGGGGAGACTACGGTCCCGACCTTTCGTTCGTTGCTAATTATCATAATATATCAGAACATGACGTTATAACAATTCATAGTGGGACTGATTACTTAGTGTATATGTTGGGATTTATTCCAGGTTTTGCCTATCTAGGAGGTATGAATCCCTGCATCGCAACACCGCGTTTACAAACTCCTAGACAATCTATACCAGCAGGTTCTGTAGGTATTGCAGGGGAACAAACGGGAATTTATCCGAGTCAATCACCGGGTGGATGGCAGATTATAGGGCGTACGCCTGTGGTTATGTATAATCTTGAAAGAGAGTCACCATCTTTACTTTCAGCAGGGCAATATGTCAGATATGTACCTATTGATGAAGAAGTATTTCATTCTATAGAAGCAAGCGGACATGAATATACGCCGGTATCACGAATCATTAAGGTAGGTGAGTTACGTGGGTAAATATATGGGAGAAAAAATCTCTATTCAGTTTATACAACCTGGATTTTTTACAACCATACAAGATGCAGGACGTACTGGATACCAACAATATGGTATGCCAGTGGCAGGACCAATGGATATAGAAAGTTATTTGTTGGGACAAGCTTTGGTGGGGAATAGAGATAATCGAGGGGCCCTTGAGTGTACCGTGCTTCCACCAACAATAGAAGTGTTAGGTGAGTGTATTGTAGCATTTACAGGTGCTAATATGAAACCTACCATTAATGGTATAGAGGTATCACGATACATTCCCTATATGTGTCATGCTGGTGATGTACTCTCGGGCAGTATAAGTGAATGTGGTATGAGAATGTATATTTCATTTGCCGGGGGAATTGATGTTCCGCTTATCAATGGAAGTGTGTCAACTCATACCAAAGCATGTATAGGAGGATATGAAGGGAGATCTATACGCCAAGGCGATCAGTTAACGTTGCATTCCTTTGTAAGAGAAGCAATAACATTGAGTGACTCCTCTGATACATCTTGTCACTTATTTAATTCTGCATTATATAATCGAGGCGGCCGGTATTGTCATGAACCTTTTCGGGTTGTTTTAGGTGAGCAGGCAAAACGGTTTACTAAAAATGGGATTAAAACGTTTGTAAATCATAAATATACCCTAACAGATCAATGTGATAGAATGGGATTTCGATTAGAAGGACCTCAGATTGAACATGTGGATGGTGCCGATATCATATCAGATGGAGCTATTTTTGGGTCTATTCAAGTTCCATCAAATGGTACACCAATTATACTCATGGCAGATCGTCAAACTACTGGTGGATATACTAAAATAGGAGCAATTATAACACCAGATTTACCACGCTTAAGCCAGTTGCCTATGGGAGATACAATTCAGTTTGAACTAGTATCTATAGATGTTGCACAAAAAATTTATCGTTCATATATGGCTAAATGGAGTGCATTATATCATTTGGCACGGAGGCAGAGTCGTTATGTATTTCGTCTTAGTCAAAGAAGCTAGTAATAATGACTCATAGAGGTTATGTGGTATATTTTGATAGTGGGGAATTGTTTTGAGTAGGTATATTTATTCTTGACGATTAAGCTTCCTTGCTTTATAATACTTATTAAGCTTAATGAATCGGTACGAGAGACCGAAAAGCGCACATTTGAACCTTTTAAATTAGTCCTGTGAGGCTAGTAAGGGAACGTAGTAGGAGAACTCTATGTATCTATAGGTGTACTCTCTAATAGAATCACTATAACTATGCGACCTCTTGCCTTACGGCAAGGGGTCTTTTTGCGTGTAATAGAAGTACTACAAAGGAGGCTATGATGGGAGAAATCAGCTTGAAAGGTAAGCACCTATTAGGACTGCAAGGTCGGTCAAAAGAAGAAATTGAACTCATTTTACGTGTAGCGAAAAAAATGAAGAAAATTGTTTTATCAGACAATAAGAAACATCCATTATTAAAAGGTAAATCTATTATTAACCTGTTTATGGAGAATAGCACGCGCACAAGAAGTTCCTTTGAGTTAGCAGGTAAATATTTAGGAGCTGATGTCATCAACATTTCTAAAAGCGGTAGCTCTATGGCAAAAGGAGAAAGTTTCCGTGACACATTACTAACTATGTCCTATATGGGAACAGATGCTATCGTAATGCGCCACAGCGCAGAAGGTGCACCTTTATATGCTACTAAAGCAGTTGATCCTATTATCATCAACGCAGGTGATGGCGCTCATGAGCATCCAACACAAGCCTTGTTAGATATGTATTCTATCTTAGAACATAAACCTACATTAGAAGGTTTAAAAGTAGTTATCATAGGCGATATCATGCACAGCCGTGTAGCACGCTCCAATATCTACGGTTTAAAAACAATGGGTGCTGATGTACATCTAGCTGGTCCACGCACGTTAGTATATCCAGAACTAGAAAAACTCGGTGTTACTGTTCATCATGATATACGTGAAGCTGTGAAAGATGCAGATGTAGTAAACGTATTGCGTATTCAATTAGAACGAATTCACTCTGCTTTATATCCAAGTAATCGTGAATATGCACGCATCTTTGGTGTTAATAAATCTGTCTTAGAAAATGCAAAAGATGATGTATTAGTATTGCATCCAGGCCCAATGAATCGTGGTCTTGAAATTGCGCCAGATGTGGCGTATGGAGATGCATCAGTCATCCAAGAACAGGTGCGTAATGGTGTAGCCATCCGTATGGCGATTTTATACTTAACAATTATCGGAGGTGACGGTAGTGAGCTTGCTTATTAAAAATGGTACGGTAGTTAACCCGGCAAAAGGACAACATGAAGTAGCAGACATTCTTGTAGAAAATGGTGTAATTGCGGCGATTGGACAAAATTTACAAGCTGACCAAGCAGAAGTGTATGATGCAACAGGCTTAATTGTAGCACCAGGTTTGATTGATATTCAC
>CALGLI010000262.1 GCA_937930265.1 uncultured Veillonella sp.
AGGGATGATTATGAATTAAAGTTAAATTGTCTTGACGGAGCAATAAAGTACTTGGATTATAAGAGATTTGGACATATATTCTCAAAATTTAAAAGGAACTTTGAATATCTGTGTTTCTTCAGTTCCCAGAAAGATTATCTTGCCAAATTTGATTGAAAAATTTTCAAAGTTATTTCCAGATATATCATTCAATATCAGTAATGACGATTCAAGAACTGTAATTGATAGTATTTTAGTAGGAGAGACAGACTTTGGAATTGTAGGATTAAAAATCTCTAATCCAAAATTGATTTACACTCAAATTATGGATGATCATATTGTGTATGTAGTTAATAAAGATGCTTATCCTGATTTAAAAAATTATTCAGTCATTAATATAGAAGATTTGAGTAACGATAAAATTATATTGAGAGAAATAGGCTCTGGAACTAGACAGATAGTAGAAGATGAATTAAAAAGAAATAATTCTTTAAATGTCATCTCTAATAGCGTTGCTACTATTCATGATACCAATACTATTTTAGACCTTATAACTAAAGGTGTTGGTAGCGGATTTATATCTCAAAGAATGTTAAATCTATCCGATTTTAAGGATAAGGTTAAGATTTTAAATATAAAGAATCTTTATTTAAACAGAAAATTTTATTTTGTTTACAATAAAAATTTACAGTTTTCCAATATTAATAAAATATTTAAAGATGAATTCTGGATTATCTACACACAAAAAGCTTACCGCCATGGGGCTGCTCATTGCAATCGGAATTGTATTTGGTGACATTGGAACGTCCCCACTCTATGTCATGCGCACCATATTGCGGGCTAATCCTCACTTCGATGCTAACTATATCTTGGGTGCTGTGTCGTGTATTATCTGGACATTAACACTTCAAACGACGTTGAAATACGTGATTGTAGCCCTCAGAGCCGATAATAAAGGTGAGGGAGGTGTACTTGCGCTCTTCACCTTAATCCGCAAACGAGGCTACCATTGGCTATTTATTGTGGCCATACTTGGGGCAAGTACGTTGATTGCTGATGGGGTTATTACGCCTGCAATCACTGTAACCTCAGCAATAGAAGGACTACATGGGCTATCAACGGATATTCCTATTGTGCCTATTGTGCTGTTTATCATCTCAACAATATTCTTTATTCAACGTTTTGGAACAGGCTCTATTGGCACCTATTTTGGGCCATTCATGTTGGTTTGGTTCTTACTTTTGGGAATATTGGGTATGATTCACGTCGTGGATTACCCCTATATCATCAAAGCATTCAACCCATATTATGCCATAAAGCTACTGGCTTCAAGCCCCGAATGGTTCTTAATTCTCGGTGCGGTGTTCCTTTGTACAACAGGAGCTGAGGCACTTTACTCTGATCTTGGGCACTGCGGACGACGCAATATCACGATAAGTTGGATCTTCGTTAAAGTCATGCTCATCCTCAACTACATGGGACAAGGTGCATATATCGTTAGTCATTCTGCATCCATGCACACGGGAATTAATCCTTTTTACGCCATCATGCCCAACTGGTTACTCATCCCTGGTATCATCATGGCT
>CALGLI010000263.1 GCA_937930265.1 uncultured Veillonella sp.
AGAGTTATTGTCAACTTCCAAAAACACAAATAATCACCTCCAAACTAAAAATCATCAACTATCTAAAGTATACCACTTTGAAAAGAAAACACAACGATTTACTATAAAAATCTACTATTCCATGCTATACTATAAGTAAGTATATATTTTAGATTTGCAAGGGAGCCTATGTAATAGGCTGAGAAAGGACTATGAAGTACCTGACCTTTTGACCTGATCGGGATCATGCCCGCGTAGGAAGCACGCTGACATATGTGGGTATCGATGTAATGTCGATACCTTTTTGTGTATAGAGTACCCCAAATAGGCTCCTTTGTAATGAAAGGAGCTTTTTATGTTTTACACACAAATGCAAGCAGCCCAAAAAGGCATTATTACCGACGCGATGAAAGTGGTAGCAGAAAAAGAAAATATGGATGTTGAAGTATTACGAGACTTAGTGGCAAAAGGCCATGTAACGATTCCATGCAATAAACATCATACTGCTTTACAACCGGAAGGAATCGGTCAGAAGTTACGCACAAAAATCAATGTGAACTTAGGTACATCTAAAGATTGTACAGACTACGAAGAAGAGATGAAGAAGGTTCATCATGCAGTGGCATTAGGGGCTGAATCTATTATGGACTTGTCTACACATGGTGATACAAAGGTTTTCCGCCGTTTGTTGACAAAAGAATGTCCCGTTATGATTGGCACCGTGCCTATCTATGATAGCGTTATCCATCACCAAAAAGATTTAGGAGAATTGACAGCTGAAGACTTTATTTCTACTATCCGTCTCCATGCAGAAGATGGGGTAGACTTTGTCACATTACATTGTGGGATTACGCAACATACAGTGGAGCAAATTAAACGTCATAAACGAAAATTAAACATTGTCAGCCGTGGCGGTAGTTTAGTTTTTGCTTGGATGTCTATGACTGGTCAAGAGAATCCGTTCTATGAATACTATGATGAAATCTTGGACATTTGTGCTGAATATGATATGACTATTTCCCTTGGCGATGCCTGCCGTCCAGGTTGTTTAGCGGATGCTACAGATATCTGTCAAATCGAAGAACTCGTTCGACTTGGAGAGTTAACAAAACGGGCTCGTGAACGTGGTGTGCAAGTGTTGGTAGAAGGACCTGGTCATGTGCCATTGAATCAAGTACAAGCCAACATGGAAGTACAACAAACGATTTGTGATGGAGCACCCTTCTATGTATTAGGACCATTGGTGACAGACATTGCACCAGGCTATGACCATATTACAGCGGCCATCGGTGGTGCCGTGGCAGCTATGCATGGTGCAGCGTTCCTATGCTATGTAACACCAGCAGAACACTTAGCTTTACCTGATGAAAACGATGTGAAAGAAGGCATTATGGCTTTCAAAATCGCAGCGCACGCAGCAGATATCGCCAAAGGCATACCAAATGCACGGGACCGTGATGACCGCATGGCAGAGGCACGCCAAAAGCTTGATTGGGAAGCACAATATGCAGTGGCACTAGACCCTGAAAAAGCACGTTGCATCCGTGAAAGCCGTGCTCCAGAAGAAGGACATAAAGAAGCTTGTAGTATGTGCGGAAAATTCTGCGCCGTACGGAGCATCAATAAAGCCTTAGAGGGAGAGAAGATTGATATATTATAAATGAGAAACGAAGCAGCCAACTCTGTTAAGGAGTTGGTTGTTTTGTGCTTGCTTTCACCCCACGTTTTGTGCTATACTAAGCAAGTATGAATACACACGCAACTAGACTATCAGTTCTGTGCGCAATTTCGCGTTTGCTGAGGGATGAGAGTTGCGGAGGTTTTTTAACAGGAGGTGCCAACATGGCAGTAGTATCACTTAAACAATTATTAGAAGCTGGTGTTCACTTTGGACATCAAACAAGAAGATGGAATCCTAAAATGGCGAAATTCATCTTCACTGAACGCAATGGTATTTATATCATTGACT
>CALGLI010000264.1 GCA_937930265.1 uncultured Veillonella sp.
TTTTCCGTCATGGACTCATTCAAGTCGATAACACCTTTGGCACGTGGTCCTACGCACAATTTTTCCATGTACATATCTGGAGCATGTAATAAACCGCCTTTAGGGGCAATGGCCAATACAGCAATGGCACCATTTTGCCCTTTTGCAATTAGATTCGTACCTTCGATAGGGTCTACGGCGATATCTACTTCTTCTCCACCTGCCCCAACACGTTCACCAATATACAACATTGGTGCTTCATCAATTTCACCTTCTCCAATCACAACGGTACCAGAAATTGGCACTGTATCAAAGGTTTGGCGCATGCCATCAACAGCTAATTGATCCGCTGCATCTTTTGCACCACGTCCTAATAAACGACCACTTTTTAAGGCTGCCGCTTCTGTAACACGAACAAACTCTAAGGCTAATGTGCGATCCATTTTGTTCCTCCCACTTGTGTCTACTATTTATTGGCTGCTTCCCAGTCCGCTAGAAAACGTGCTAATCCTACATCTGTTAATGGATGTTTTAAAGATTGTTGTAACACATTAAACGGTACCGTAGCAATATGTGCACCTGCTTTGGCACATTGTATCATATGCATAGGCGTACGAACGCTAGCTGCAATGATTTCTGTTGAAATATTATGAATCATAAAAATTTCAGCAATATCTTCGATTAATTGGATTCCATCCATAGAAATATCATCTACTCGACCAACGAAAGGACTTACATAGGTAGCCCCTGCTCGGGCTGCTAACAATGCTTGGTTAGCTGAGAAAATTAATGTTACATTTGTTTTAATTCCCTCTTTAGAAAGTACGGATACTGCTTTTAAGCCTTCTCCTGTCATAGGCACTTTAATGACCACATTGTCACCCAACTTAATTAATTCATGGGCTTCATTCACCATTTCTGGTGCTGTCGTAGCAATAACCTCGGCGCTCACTGGTCCCTCTACAAGATCAGCAATTTGTTGAATCACTTCGTGTAAGTCACGTTTTTCTTTCACGATTAAAGACGGGTTTGTTGTTACCCCTGCAATAAAGCCCATTTCATAGGCTGCTTTAATATCATCAAAATTAGCTGTATCGATGAAGAATTTCATAGCGGACTCCTTTCTAAGCCTCTGGATGAATATGAGTTACACCACCCATAGATGGTTGAAGCACTGTTGGAATACGTACAGATCCATCTGCTTCTTGATTATTTTCCAAAATCGCAGCCACTGTACGACCTACAGCTAAACCAGATCCATTTAATGTATGTACAAATTCTGGTTTACCTTTTTGTTCACGACGGAATTTAATATTCCCACGACGTGCTTGGAAATCCGTCATGTTTGAGCAAGAAGAAATTTCACGATATACACCTTGGCTTGGCATCCAAACTTCGATATCGTACGTTTTGGCAGAACCAAAGCCCATATCACCTGTACACAATGTAATCACACGGTGTGGTAGTTCCAAAGCTTGTAGAATGCTTTCAGCTTGCGCTGTTAAGCTTTCTAATTCTGCAAAAGATTCTTCTGGTTTTGCAAATTTCACTAATTCTACTTTATTAAATTGATGTTGGCGGATTAAGCCACGTGTATCACGGCCAGCAGAACCTGCTTCGGCACGGAAACAAGCTGTAAATGCCGTGTAATATTTAGGTAATTCTTCAGCTGTCAAAATTTCATTGGCATGATAATTTGTCAATGTAACTTCTGCGGTTGGAATTAAGAAATAGTTTTCCCCTTCCACTTTGTACATATCTTCAGCAAATTTTGGCAACTGACCAGTATTTGTCAATGTTTCACGACTTACGATGTAGGGTGTCATCATTTCTGTGTAACCTGCACTACCATGCATGTCTAACATCAAGTTAATCAAAGCCCGTTCTAATCGTGCACCAATTCCTTTATAGATAGTGAAACGAGCACCACTTTCTTTCGCGGCTCTTTCAAAATCTAAAATCCCTAAGGATTCTCCTAAGTCCCAATGCGCTTTTACATCGAAGTCAAAGGAACGAGGTGTACCCCAACGACGTTGTTCGATATTTTCGGTTTCATCAGCCCCTACAGGTACAGAAGCATCACACATATTAGGTAACATCAACGCCACTTGTTGTAATTCTGTTTCCACTTCACGCAATTTGTTGTCTAATGCACTGATCTCATCACCTACACGTTGCATTTCCGCAATTTTATCATCTGCATTTTCTTTATTGCGTTTTAGTTGGCTAATTTCTGCCGTTACTGCATTACGAACTGCTTTTAATTGTTCAACTTCTTGGATGATAGCACGTCTTTCATCGTAGAACTTCACAAAGCTAGCCAGGTCGCCCGTTGTATGGCGACGATCTAAGTTTTCTTGTACCGCTTCAATATTCTCACGGACAAATTTTAAATCCAACATAATCATGACCTCATAGAATTCATTTAAGTACTTAATTAATCTACCCTTAATATTAGCACATTTGCTATTACTTTTCTACCTTAATAGGTATTTACTTAGGCAACTTTCTCTCCCTCTTGGTCTATCTCTGAAAGTATGACAAAACAGCGACCAAACTCATTCCTGTTTAGTCGCTGTCCCTCTACGCATCTCACAACCCTCTGTGACCTACGTGTTCATATATTATTCTTCTACTATTTCTTCCGTTTCTACTTTCACCGTTTCTGGTTTCATAAGAGGGAATAACAATACATCACGAATGGATGCAGAGTCCGTTAAGAACATCACAAGACGGTCGATACCGATACCCAAACCTGCCGTTGGTGGCAAACCGTATTCCAAAGCTGTAACGAAGTCTTCATCCATACGATGGGCTTCATCATCACCTGCTTCACGTTCTTTTAATTGATTTTCAAAACGTTGTTTTTGATCGATTGGGTCATTTAACTCGGAATAGCCATTGGCCAATTCACGACCATAAATAAAGATTTCAAAACGTTCTGTAGTCAATGGTTTCTCACGATTTTGTTTTGCCAATGGAGAAATCTCAACTGGATGTCCATATACTACAGTTGGTTGCATCAAGTTTTCTTCTACATATTCTTCAAAACACAAGTTCATGATTTTACCAATACCATCAGCTTCGCCATATTCTACGTTTAAGCGGTCTGCAATAGCACGAGCTTCGCTCAAGGTTTCAATAGCATCAAAGTCTTCCCCAGTGTATTGTTTAATACCTTCTTGCATAGTGATGCGATTCCATGGTGGAGTCAAATCAATATCCATACCTTGGTAGTTGATTTTTGTTGTACCTAGCACTTCTTGCGCACAGTAGGATACTACACCTTCTGTCAATGCAATGGCATCTTCAAAGTTACCATAGGCTTGGTAGGATTCCATCATAGTAAACTCAGGGTTATGACGGATAGATACACCTTCGTTACGGAAAGAACGGTTAATTTCATACACACGCTCCAAGCCACCAACGATCAAACGTTTTAAATATAACTCAGGGGAAATACGCATATAAATATCAATGTCTAAGGCATTGTGATGCGTAATGAATGGGCGGGCTGCCGCACCACCTGGAATGGCATGCATCATAGGCGTTTCTACTTCCATGAATTGCTTGCTATTTAAATACTCTCTAATTTTTGCGACGATTTTTGTACGTTTTACAAATGTATCACGAACGCTTGGATTTACGATTAAATCCACATAGCGTTGGCGATAGCGAAGTTCTGTATCCTTCAAACCATGCCATTTTTCTGGTAGTGGACGAAGGGATTTAGACAGTAAAGTCAATTTATTGACTTTCACTGTAATTTCGCCCTTTTGTGTTTTAAACACATGACCCTCGA
>CALGLI010000265.1 GCA_937930265.1 uncultured Veillonella sp.
TCGGATTCACAAAAATTCTTTTAAAGTAGTAGGTGTCCTTGATGAAAAAGGTTCTGGAACGATGGGGAATGATCAAGACGATGTGATTGTGGTTCCCTATACGACAATGATGGAACGAGTGATGGGTGTTGATTATTTACGTATGATCTACATTCAAGCTAAAGAGGGAGAAGATTTAGAACGGGTACAAGCCGATATAGAAAATATTTTGCGTGTCCGACATGGTATCAAAAATCCTGACCTCGATGATTTTAATGTGAATAATATGGCGTCCATTATGAAAGCTGTAGAAGAAAATACAGCTACTATGACCTTATTCTTAGGCGCTGTAGCAGCGATTTCTTTATTAGTTGGTGGTATTGGTATTATGAATATCATGCTTGTGTCTGTCACAGAACGTACTCGAGAAATTGGTGTTCGTAAAGCTTTAGGGGCTACGTATCGAACGATTATTACGCAGTTTTTAATTGAAGCCATCGTTATCTCTCTTGTAGGTGGTGCTATTGGTATTGTGGTAGGAATAGGGGCTTCACAACTGATTGCTACAGTAGCTAAGTTGAAAACGGTAGTGACCACAGGCCCTATTTTATTATCCTTTGGATTCTCTATGACGATAGGTCTCGTATTTGGTTTGTATCCAGCTAGAAAAGCGGCGAAGTTAAATCCTCTTGATGCCTTACATTATGAATAGGTACTTTCATCATGAAAGTATGATATAATATATAAATTGAAAGGATGTGTGTCTATGAAAATTAGTCAAGAGGAAATTAAGAATATTGCCTTATTATCCCGATTAGAAATTAAAGATTTAGAGGCGGCGGAAAAAGCCCTCAGTAATATCCTTACCTATGTTGAGGAATTAGAAGAATTAGATTTAACAGATGTAGAGCCAATGGCTCACGCGGTGCCATTACAAAATGTCTATCGTGCAGATGAGATGAAACCATCATTGCCACGTGAAGCGGCGTTACAAAATGCACCTGAAGAAGAGAATGGGTATTTCAGAGTACCTCGTGTTGTACAGAACTAGGAGAAGATACATGACTCTTTTTGAATTACATCAAAAATTAGTAAATAAAGAAATTTCTGCCTTAGAGCTTACAAAAGCTGTATTGGCACATAAAGGTAATGTAGAGCCAACAGTACATGCATACTTGTCTGACTCTCATGAAGCGGCGTTAGCACAAGCAGAGGCTGTGGATGCTAAAATCGCAAAGGGAGAAGCTATTTCTCCATTAGCAGGGATTCCTGGGGCGATTAAAGATAATATTTGTACAAAAGGGGTGGCTACTACCTGTGGATCCCATATGTTAGAAAATTTTGTGCCTCCTTACAATGCAACGGTTATCGAAAAATTACAAGCTCAAGATGCTGTTATTTTGGGTAAATTAAATATGGACGAGTTTGCTATGGGTAGCTCCACAGAGAACTCTGCATTAGGGAAAACGACAAATCCATGGAATTCAGACTATGTGCCAGGCGGCTCTTCCGGGGGTAGTGCAGCAGCGGTTGCCAGTGGCAGTGCTATTTGGGCTTTAGGCTCCGATACAGGCGGATCTATCCGTCAACCAGCATCCTACTGTGGTGTAGTAGGCTTGAAACCGACCTATGGTAATGTGTCTCGCTATGGCTTGATTGCTTATGCATCTTCTTTGGATCAAATTGGCCCTGTTACAAGAGATGTTCGTGATGCAGCGATTGTTCTAAATGCGATTACTGGTCATGATTTCCATGATTCTACATCCATCCCAGGAGATCGTGTAGATTATACAAAAGCTCTTGTGAAAGACGTAAAAAGCTTGCGTATCGGCGTGCCAAAAGAATATTTTGGTGACGGCCTACATCCAGAAGTGCGCGCAACTTTGGAAAAAGCTATCGAAACCTATCGTAATATGGGTGCTACTATCGTAGATATTTCCTTGCCAACTACAAAATATGCCTTGTCTGCGTACTATATCATCGCCTTAGCAGAAGCTAGTTCTAACCTAGCTCGTTATGATGGAGTTAGCTACGGCCTTCGCGTGCCAGCAGATAACTTAGTGGAAATGTCTACAAAAACTCGTACCCAAGGCTTTGGAGAAGAAGTACAACGCCGTATCTTGTTGGGTACCTATGTATTAAGCTCTGGTTACTATGATGCATACTATTTGAAAGCCTTAAAAGCTC
>CALGLI010000266.1 GCA_937930265.1 uncultured Veillonella sp.
CAAGGTCGTTACCCAGCTTGGGAATACGAACGCGGTAGCCGTTTAGAAGATCAAGCCATCGCACTCTACAAAGAGGTCATCGGTGTAGAGCCACATGTAACAGCCGTTCATGCTGGTCTTGAATGTGGCTTACTAAAAGCACAATTACCACATACACAAATGTTGAGCTTTGGTCCTACCATCTTAGGTGCCCACACACCAAAAGAACGACTACACTTACCATCAGTAGATACTGTGTCTAAGTTCTTATTAACCTTATTAGAAAAATTACAATAACACCATGCGTAAGGGGAATCGCCATGCGATTCCCCTATGTCATATACAAATCACTATCCATGCATCTAGCTTTCAGGTTCGTCATTCACCTAAAAAAGAGCTGTACTCACATGTAATATATACATGCTAGTACAGCTCTTTTGGGGTAGTGACTCGGTGCACTATCTATAGTGACCGAAGATAGAACTAGTTATGTTGCAAAAATCCAAGACGACTGAGATCCGCGAGGATACCATCCACCACAGAACGTCCTTGTAATGGAACTACCTGTCCATCTTCCTTTGTTTCATTCACAGTTAGCACGTCGTCCGCCAAGGTATATAGCTCATCCAATGTCTTAGGCTCTGCCAAGGCATTCATGATGACCACATGACCTGCATGTAATCCGTCAATACTATCGTTGAATCGATCTGATACATTGATAAATTCATTTCCATTGCGATTGACAACCGTCTCCACATACTTTGCTAACTCCTTAGGTACCTTGGAAATACCCTCTTGGAATGGATGCACATCTTTCGTTTCTGTAAAGACTGCAACTAAACCACATAACAAGAAACGAATTAGCATACTGTACATATCTACCTTAGGAAATTCCTCATTCTTCAGTAATGCTTTAATCTCCCTTTCATAGTCTGCTACAGTAAAGAATCCACCTTTTTTACATACATTCACTAAACCCTGTTCTATCTTGTATTCTGTATCTTTCAAGTCCTCTACCCGACGGGTATAAATAAAATACAATTCATCTAAGGTACTCATGAGAAACTCTTCTTGATGGCGCAGCTTATGGGCTTGCGAAGCATGACATAACATAGAGCGTCTAAACTGTGTATCATAATAATAATCTAAGATTTGTTCCTTTGTATTCCAGTCTCCACCAGATAAGGCGTCGATAATAGCTCTTTTTTCTGGTTGTATCCAGCTAATAGCCGACAATTGAAAGTCCGTATCTGCCACATAGGCCAAATGATGTGTTTCAGCCAGTTCTATAAATTCATGAATATACACTGGGTCATTAATTGGCTCCAAATACTCATGAGCAATGTAATAGCTCTTATGTGCCAAAGCAGAATCAAAGCTATCTGTTTTCCATTTTAGCTTCGGTACTACTTCCTCAGATTTTTTCAGCAAAGAATTTATCCGTTCTACAAAGGCAATCCCTTTTTCTGTTTGCTCTAATAGACCCGTGTCCTGATCATCTCTGATAGCATACTTCATCATTTCACGGACTTGAGATAATCTATGCCAGCCTGGATACACATTATAGGATACATAGGCTACCCCTCGTTCTGAAAGGTTCACATCACAAATTTCTAGAATTTTATCTTTCACCATATCTGGCACCCAAGACCAAATTCCATGAACAATGATATAATCGAAGGTCCCAAAGCTTGCATCAATACTCATAATATCTCGTTCCAAAATAGTTATATTTTGCAGCTCCATGGACTGAATCAACTGGTTTCCTATCTCAATTTGAGAGGCACTCAAATCCACTCCCACATAAGTTCCCTTCGGATGATGCACCGCTTGCCCTATGATATTACCGCCCATAGAGCAGCCCAATTCTAGGACACGAGCCTCTGCCACTGGCACTGGATCTAAGCCCCATATTCTAGCTTTTGCTTCTAAACTATTTACCGATGTAACCCCAAATGATTTGGAAAGATACACCAATTCATTATAGGAATCTTTTGTTTTCTCTATAGTTGATACTTCTTGCTTCTTCATTGATGTTGTTTTGCGCGCTTTCATGACAGAGTCCTTTCCATATTCCAGATTTTACATATCCCATACAACAGGATACACCTCTTGATTGCATTGCACATAATATACTAATTATATCAAACTATTCGCACTTTGGCTAATGATGCCAGGAAAGAACTTATTATCCCCAAAAATGCCCCTTTCCTACTAAAGAATATGTAACAACTGTAAAAGAATAACTATCGTATATATGGCAAATCCCGCATATAAGACATGTAATATGCGATTGACTACAACCTCGATATCTATACGTCCCTTTTTAAATATCCTTTCATGGCGCACTAAAAAGAGGTCTGGATGACGAGAATTAGATGCACTTAATACAATCTGATATGCCGCGATAGCAGAACGAATGCCCACGATAATGCTCGCACAAACTAAACCGACTAATAAAATATCTAGCCATTGTGGATCACGTATGAAGCCTTTCACTAGCAAGACTCCTAACACATCTGCTGCCCCCGTAAAAACAACTCCACTCATGGCCAAAATAGCTACTGCCTTAGGAGACACAAAGTCTAACACATCCTGCAATGCATGACCAGCAGTTTCAGCTTTTTCCTCTTTTGATTCCGATTTCATCCATCTATGGATGGACCACAACTGATACATCGCCCACGCTGTTACATACGCTAAATACATGTGTAATTCTGTCATACTAGCCCTCCGTTCTACTGATTGTTATCCCCTTGAATTTGATGCGATACGCTTAAAAATAATACGGTATCCTATGATTAATACTATCACAGTACGTTAAAATGTACTACTAAAAAATGATTAATACTATTGTTTTAGACTCACTTGTTTATCCATGCATTAGAATCTCACAGCACGTCATAGATTTTATAATGCCCTAGGACCTGCAAATAATTGGAAAGTTCCCGCACTTCTGCCAAGGCTTGTTGTAGGTCTGCTTCGCGGTCTTCCCCCTCAATGTCAATGTAAAAAAAGTACTCCCACGGTGTGTGCATGGATGGTCGTGACTTGATGTTGACCATGTTCAATTGGTGGTCCTCGAAAACTCGTAGGACTTTCACCAGTGCCCCTGGCGTATTCGGCGTTTGTACGATGATGCTCAATTTGTGTGCATCATGGATCACTACGTCCTTGTGGGTGATAATAAAGAATCGTGTAAAGTTTTCCTTAAAGTTTGCAATGTCTGGCGCCAACAGTGTGAGGCCGTATAGTTCTTGAGCAGATGCGTTGGCGATACACGCTTTCGTCACATCCTTTGTATCGCTTACGTATTTCGCACTCATAGCGGTATTGTTCATGGGCCCCAATTTCCACGAACTGTGCATTGCTAAAAATTGCGAGCATTGCATGAGGGCTTGTTCGTGGGAATATACCTCTTGGACCGTGTCGAGGCTAGCGCCTGGTACGCCTAGCAAACTATGACTAATGCGGTGGCGCACTTCCCCAACGATGTGAATGTTCTTATCTTTGATTAAATCCGTACTGTCCCGCACTTCCCCGACAATAGAATTTTCAATGGGCAATATAGCATAATCGATGCGCCCTTCGTGGACAGCCTGTACAAGCTCACGATGACTTTGACAACGTTCAATCCGTTGCCCTTCCACGGATCCGCCTTTTTCTATATATTTTGAAAGCAAATTCTGCAACACTTCATAGGCATAGGCACCAGGTACACCTGTATAGCCTAACACAGAGTGCGCTAGCTGTAGATCTGTAACTCTTTCATCTGCCATGGTTAACTCTCCTGTTCCCTATTTTCCAATATTGACATATGTAATCTATTATACACAAAAGTACATGAAAACTTAACTAGAATATACATCTACCCCTTTTTATGATTTCATAGACGTCTCATACGCTAGTACTCTTATTGCCCAAGTTTACTTCTGTGATACCTATGAACTTTCTTAAAAAGACCCTTGCTATCTGAATACGCCTATGCTAGAATATGGTTAGTATATTCGCAAGAGAGGCCCTATAAGGATGGTGCACCCCACCATGGATATACTAATTTGCAATATCAGCCGAGCTATGTCTCGGTTTTTTTTATGTTTTAGGATGCAAACACAAAATATAAACTGTAAAGGAGTGATATTATGCAACGAACTATTTATCTCGCTGGTGGTTGTTTTTGGGGCTTAGAGGCCTATTTCAAACGCATTCCCGGCATCACCAAAACCCGTGTAGGTTATAGCAACGGACATCATGCCAATCCATCTTACGAAGAGGTCTGCCGTGGCAGTGGCCATGTGGAAACGGTAGAAGTGACTTACGATGATGCAACCATATCCCTGTCCCAAATCATTCAATATTTTTTACGGGTAGTGGATCCTTTCAGCATCAATAAACAAGGCGGAGACGAAGGCATTCAATATCGCAGTGGCATCTATTATGAAAGTCTTGATGACAAGGCTACTATCGAAAAGATCTTAGCCTTAGCCAACTCGCACTATCGTGAACCTTTTGCCATTGAAGTACTGCCCCTCGATTCCTTTTGCTCTGCCGAAGACTATCACCAAGACTATTTAGACAAGAATCCTGGTGGATACTGTCATATCAACGTGTCCAAAGCTTATGAGCCACTCATTGAGGAAGATGGGTATACGAAAAAATCTGACGAGGAGCTACAACGTGAATTGGATCCTTTAGCCTACGCAGTAACCCAACAAAGTGACACCGAAAGACCCTTCTCCCATCACTATACCGATGAGTTCCGCCCTGGTCTGTATGTGGACGTAACTACGGGAGAACCTTTATTTATTTCCGCTGAGAAATTTGATTCTGGCTGTGGTTGGCCTAGCTTTACCAAACCTATCAACAGCGATGTCATTCGGTACTATCAGGATAATAGCCTCTTCGGACATCCTCGCATCGAAGTGCGCAGTCGCATTGGTGATGCCCACTTAGGCCATGTCTTCGAAGATGGTCCTAATGACATGGGTGGTCTTCGCTACTGCATTAACGGCGCTGCTCTCCGCTTTATTCCCCTCGAAGAACTAAAGGAGCAAGGCTACGGGGCTTTAGAAAACATCGTACGAGAATCGATTGACAAATAGGTCTTCACCCCAATTGACATACCCATATTTCTGTGATAGGATTGACTTGTAAATGTATATCTACAAGCGCGGAACTTTATCGTTGGTGCACCCCACCATGGAATGAATTATCATTCTGAAAGCGAGGAACTTTACTGTTGGTGCGCCCCACCATAAAATGAGTTATCATTTTGAAAGAGAGGCCCTATAAGTATGGTGCACCCCACCATGGATATACTTTATTTGCAATATAAGCCGGGATGTATCTCGGCTTTTCTTTTTATGGACTATAGGAGCTTTCTATGAATACGCAACCAAACTTAAGCTTTTATAAAATCAATGAAACATATATCGAATCATTACAAATCATTGATCCTGATGTTAGAATTTCAACCGGAGATAAACGAACTCGTCCCTATGTAGGCATAGTTCTTACCATCCACGATAGGCTATTTTTTGCACCCCTTTCTTCGCCAGCTAAATTTCCAAGTACATTAGATTCTAATGAACTACAAATTGCTAAAGCAAAAAAATCCAACATTGAAAAAAGACGTATTAGTATAAAAGTCATCAGTAACAAGCAAGTTCATCTTTGTAATGTAATTATTGGAAAAATAATTCCTGTGCCTAAGTCTCAAATTACTGAAATTTCTATCCAAGACTTACTATCATCATCTATCTCTTCTGAGAAAAAATATGGCGACTTATTACAAAAAGAATATTACGCTATTAATGCAATGAAAGATATAATTTATGCTAAAGCATTACGTTTTTATACAAAATCCTTAACTAACACATTACCAAAGCATAATAAGACGCATTGCGTAAACTTACAAAAAGCAATCGCCTATCATGATTCTTGGATAGAAGAGCACATCTAATGCTTTTTCCCACCACCTAAAGGTAAGGCTATATAAACCATCATCCCGTTCCCTAGAATCGTACTATATCAGCTTTTCCATAGAGCCCCACCATAGCGCACTTAGGCTAAGCGATGTTAGTCGTATCTAGACAACAACATATGTAAAAAAGCGCGGCATACTCCGGAGCAAACCTAACGATAGTATCAGTTTGTGGAGGAGTGTGCCGCGCTTTTTTATACCTTATATAACGCTAAAGCTTACCCTAAGTGCGCTATGACAGCGTCAGTCATGCCTTGTGTATTCACTTTTGTAAATCCTTCACGGTACATATCACCTGTGCGATAGCCCGCATCAAGGACGGCTGTCACTGCTTGCTCAATATTATCTGCTACTTCTGGTAAATCCAAAGAGTAACGACACATCATGGCAGCAGACAAAATCGTACCTAATGGGTTAGCAATGCCTTGTCCTGCAATATCTGGTGCCGATCCATGGATTGGTTCATACAAGGAAGTACCTGTACCAATGGAGGCAGATGGCAACAAGCCAAGAGATCCCGAGATAACGGCCCCTTCATCACTCAAGATATCTCCGAATAAATTAGTTGTCACTAACACATCAAATTGACCTGGATTCGTCACCAGTTGCATGGCTGTATTATCTACATAGTAGTAATCCATGTTAATATCTGGATTCGCTTCTGCTTTTTCTTTCGCAATTTTACGCCATAAACGAGAGGATGCCAACACGTTAGCTTTGTCTACGCTCACCACTTTGCCAGAACGTTTACGTGCTGTTTCTACCGCTACATCCATGATGCGTTCTACTTCATAACGAGCATAGGTCTCTTTGTCCCAAGCAAACTCTGTTGGACCTTCTCCTTGCGTTTCTTCTCGTTCTCCAAAGTAGATTCCGCCCGTTAATTCACGAACGATGACGAAGTCAACGTTTTCTACCAATTCTGGTTTCAACGGAGAGAACTCCCGCAATGCTGGATAGATTTTCACTGGTCGCAAGTTACAGAACAAGCCCAATGCTTTGCGCAAACCAAGGATGGCTTTTTCAGGACGGATGGATGGATCTACATCATCCCATTTAGGGCCGCCTACAGCACCTAATAATACAGCATCTGCCGCTTGGCACGCATCGATAGTATCTTGCGGCAATGGTTCACCGAAGGCATCGATGGCGGCACCACCTGCTTTTTTCTCAATCCAGTTCGCTGTTACACCAGCTTTGGCAAAAGCTGCATCCACCACAGCACGCGCGGAATTTGTTATTTCTTCCCCAATGCCGTCACCAGCAATTAGGACAATTTGTTTTTCACTCATACTATTACTCCTGTCTTGTTTTTGCAAAGTTTACCAATCCACCTGCTTTGGCAATGTTTTGCACAAATTGTGGTAATGCCGTTCCTTGGTAGCTTTCACCAGTTGTCACATTATGTACGACACCTGTGGCCATTTCCACAGCAATTTCGTGACCTTCTTGAATCCGGTCTACTGCATCGCCAATTTCGATCACTGGCAAACCGATGTTGATGGCATTGCGGAAGAAAATACGAGCAAAGCTATCTGCTACGATGCAAGAAATGCCTTTTTCTTTAATCACGGCCGGCGCATGTTCACGAGAGGAACCGCAACCAAAGTTTTTGCCAGCTACCATAATTTCACCAGCTTTCACATTCGGTGCAAAGGTAGTATCAATATCTTCCATGGCATGTTCCGCCAATTCCGCCATATCCGCTATGGCCAAGTACCGCGCTGGAATAATTACGTCTGTATCTACATTGTCGCCGTAGCGCCAAATCGTTCCTTGAAAGTCTGCCATATTATACCTCCTCAGGGCTTGCTAAATACCCTGCTACTGCACTTGCTGCTGCCACATAGGGGCTTGTTAAATATACTTCACTGTCCACGTGTCCCATACGGCCACGGAAATTACGGTTTGTCGTGGAAACCGTGCGTTCTCCCTCTGCCATGATACCCATATAACCGCCTAAGCAAGGACCACACGTTGGTGTACTTACAGCACAGCCTGCTTCGATGAAGATGTCCATTAAGCCTGCTTTCACAGCTTGGTTATATACATCTTGGGACCCTGGGATGACGATGCAACGCACGAAGTCAGCTACCTTGCGGCCTTTAAAAATTTCTGCGCACATTTGTAAGTCTTCAAAACGACCATTTGTGCAAGAGCCGATGATTCCTTGGTCGATTTGAATGCGA
>CALGLI010000267.1 GCA_937930265.1 uncultured Veillonella sp.
AAATCTAATCTATTCTTTTCTTCTGTAACATCAAAAGAAATTTGCTTTGCCTCTTCTTGTACTTCTAGTGAGAAGTCTGTTGGCAACTCAAAATGAGCTATTACAGATAATACATCTAGGGAAGGCGTATTGTGATCACCCACAATTTCAATGATCTTTCCTTCTGCCTTATGGTCCTTATCTGGCCATGCGGTTATCTCAACAACTACAGTAGCTCCACTTCTAGCCTCTAGAGTAGATGTAAGAGGTACAAAAATATCTTGACCAATGCGTTCATTATGTGGTGTAACAAATCCGTTATAGGTATGTCGTTCATAAATACCAACAATGCGATTTGTCTTTCTTTCAATAATACGTAATATATAGCCTTCAGCTTTTTTTCTAGCATTCCCATCTTGCAACACTTTATACTCTACAATATCCCCGTGCATGGCATATTTAGATTCCCCTTGAGGAATGTATACTTCTTCCAGTGTTTCATCATCGGGAACCACAAACCCATAGCCTTTTGCACTTCCCTTGTATGTACCGATCAATATGGGGTCTTCCTGCACACGAAATGGTGTATGCATAAGAGATACATAGTCATCATGTTTTATCTCTATGAGCCCATCACTCTGTAAAGATTGTAGGACGGTGAAATACTCCTGTAATTGCTCTCCTTTATATCCCAAAATATAGGGGATATCATCGATATGGTATGCATCGGGTGAAATTTGTTGTAAAAACTGTAATATTTCGTCTCTCATAATACCTCTCATCTATCTATAAAAAAAACCTACCATAGGGTAGGATTTTTTATGTATTAATAAGAACTTAACACTAAATCTAAAGCTAAACTAACTAATACGAATAAAGTGGCAAGAACTACAGTACAACGGGATAAGAATCCATCTACACCACGCTCTTTCCCTCCAAAAACGGAGTCCGCTGCACCAGAAACAGCACCACCCATGCCTGCGCTTTTACCTGTTTGTGCTACCACAACTACAATTAAAAGAATAGAAATAATAATTTCAACAACCATTAGAAAATCTCTCATGAAACTCTTCCTTTCTGTATCAGTGATTTTGACTAAAGTACACTTCCATTTTTTTCTTTACTCTTTGCAATGCATTATCAATAGATTTGACAGAACGATGATATTCTTTTGCCATCTCTTGATAAGACTTGGCGTCCATATATCCACGTAATACAGCCCACTCTAAAGGACTCAGAATAGACTCCATCACTTCTTTAATGAGAGCATATTGCTCTCTATTGATGACTACCTCTTGGGGATCTAGATTTTTTTCTGTCTCTAACACTTCCATGAGAGTTCGTTCCGAGTCATCATAGGCTGGCTTATTTAAAGAGATATATGAATTTAGAGGGATATGTTTTTGACGACTGGCTCCCTTAATAGCAGATATGATTTGTCGTGTAATGCATAATTCAGCGAATGCTTTAAAGCTAACA
>CALGLI010000268.1 GCA_937930265.1 uncultured Veillonella sp.
TAATGTATTGATACGTGTATCCAATTTAGAAACCGCATCGCCTACATTATGTACAGTGTCTGTACCTGCTGTAGCTCCATCTTTTGTGATGGTATACGTAGGTGCGTTCAATGTGCCATTCGTGTTCACTGTCGCACCACCACCAAGAGCTGTTGCTAATTCAGATTTAGCCGTATGTAATTGACCACCAGTCACAGCATCATGAGAACCTGCTGCAATAGTACCATCAGCAATGTTGGTTAATTTAGTACCTGTTGAAGTACCTGTAATCGTTGTCGTGCCATCTGGATTCACTAGACGCCCTTGAACATCCGTTACCTCTGTAGCACCAGCTTTTTTGCTACCATCGTCATTTACTTTATCTGCTAAGTACCATTTTCCATCTGTTGCTTTCACAACACGTTTACCAGCTGCATCCGTGTACACCACTGTACCAGCTTCGCCGTTACGAAGTGCATTTACTTTAGACGTTAAGTCTTTACCGTTCAAGCCATCTTGACCTGTTGGACCCTTTGCACCCATGCCAGCATCAGTACCTGTACCAGGTTTACCATCACGGCCGTCAGCATCGCTTTTACCGATGGCTTTTTCCAATATAGCCACTTTATCAATAGCTGTACGAGTATCTGCATCTAAACCGATATTGACAATACCGCCATCTTCCGTAGAAATAGCAATGCCTTTTTTCACTGTCGCCGCAGCGCCTGTGCCTGTACCCGGTTTGAAAGTTAAACCTGTACCTACCGCTACTTTCTTAGCCTTCGTTTCTCCCTCAGCTGTATAGCCTAGGTTAGTATTTGCATTGACTGTATTCGTCAAGTTCGCAATATTGTTTGTATTATTTGTTACTTTCGTCGTTAAATTATTAATGGTTGTATTGGTAGCATTCAACTGTTTACCAGTCACGGCATCCGTAGAACTGTCGCTCAATGTTGCATCTTTCAAGCCCGTGAGTTTCACATTGTTCACAGAGATATTGGCTTCTGTTGTGGTGCCACTTGTTGTTTTCTTAGGGTTGAACGTCATGGTAGCAATATCTGTACCAGTGCCTGTACCACCAGAAGAAATGGTAAATCCATTCTTACCAGTGATAGATTTCATATTTGTCAATGCGTCCGCTAAGCCAATCTGTAATCCACTACCATCTGCTAATTTTTTAGTTGTAATATTATTAGCCGCTGTATTAGTGCTAGTTGGTACCGTACCTTCACCTTTAATAGAAAGCTCTTCGCCTAATTTTTTTGCAACCCCTTGACCATCGTTACCTTTGAAAGTAATCGCTTTGTCTACGGCTGTTTTTAAGGTAGTAATATCTCCTGTATTCGTAGCAATATTTGTTGTATTCGTATTCACTTTACCAGTTAAGGTGTCAACTGAACCTTTAGTAGCGATATTTTTAATCTTGAAAGCTTTGCTATCATTTTTTGTACCATCTGCATCTTCTTGAATTAAAGATACTTCGCCGTTATCTCCTACAGTATAGTCACCTTTTCGAACATGGAGTTCCGCCGTCTTATCTAATTTTCCTGTAAGGTCGGACACATTCGCTTTTTCAGCTAATTTAGAATGTAATTGTCCACCAGTTACAGCATCAGTAGAATTATCAGCAATCGTTCCATCTGCTAATCCAGTAATTTTAGAACCATTGACATTAATACTTCCTTTATCCGTAGCCGATGTACCTTTGTTTACCGTAATCTTAGCATGGTCGCCATTTGAAATCGTTAATGCATCAGTACCATTGCCTGCTAAACCTGCATATGTTAATGATGCCCCCTTATTTTGAGATCTTGTACCATCACTATTATAACTGTAGGTTGTTACATCTTTAATCGATAAGGAGTTTTTCAAACCAATATAGGTTAACCCTTTTTTCCCATCCTCATTAGAAACATACGTACCAATATTGTCAGCATCAAATCGCGCAGCACCATTACCACTACCTTGAGTCCATTGAAAATGTTTGTCATTATTTGCTCCAGCACCCATAAATGCTACGGTGTTATTGGTCGCATCTGGCGTGAAAGTCTGACCTGCATCACCCTTAAAGTTCATAGATGGTGCACCAGACGCATTAATGGTAACAACGCCATTATTGTTATCTAAGGTTACATTATTGCCCGCTTTTAAGGTTATTTTTCTAAGATCGCCAGTTCCCACTGGTGTTACATCCTTAGTGTCTGTGCCATTTTGAACTTGTAATCCCCAAGCCGCAGCTTTCAGCTGTTTCACATTGACTGCATCATAGTCATTATAACCGCCAGCAACACCAACAATACGACGAGCTAAACTACTGCCATCATTACTAGTTCGCTTTCTACCAATAGCTACAACACCATTATCTGCATCTTTCATCTTGTCAACATCTTCGTTTAACAAGTATGGACTTGCCTTCGTTTTGCCTGCTGTGGTCGGATGATATTTTACATCATCATCCGTCACTTCCGAGTTCCAGCCCAATGCCACACTACCTTGACCAGACTTGACAGTTGCACTCTTACCAATGGCAACACTATTATTAGCCAATATTGCCGCCGCAGTACCACTAGCCGCCGTTCCTACGGTTGCTCCTGTACCGAGCACAATAGAGTCGGCACTATTATTATTTGCTTGGCGACCGATGGCGATGCCATTCTCTCCTGTATTTTTTGCAACAGAACCAATCGCAACGCCATTGGCACCAGTCGAAGTAATGGCATAACCAACACCCACAGCACTATCACCTTGGGTCACTACTTCACGACCTAATGCCAAACTATTCCCTGCCGTTGCATTCGCATAAGAACCAATCGCTACGGCATTTGTTCCAGTAGCGCCATTATTATTTTTATTGGAGTTAATGCCTTTGAGTCCATTTACATCTTTATTATCCGTGTCTTCTGTAGAATTAACAGAATAATAGTAGGATTTCGCTGCTTTCAATTGTTTTACATTGACCGCGTCAAATTCATCACGACCGCCAGCAACGCCAACAATACGACGAGTTACGCCTCTACCATCGGCTGTTGTGTTACGAATATTACCTACCGACACTACCCCATTGCCTACATCATTGTTGGTTCCACCAATGAAAGCAGGCACTGAGTTAGTTTCCGTATCACTAGCAACTACGGTAGAGTTAACACCGATAGCCACAGAATTTTGTGATGCCGTTACACTAGCACCATTACCAATCGCAATGGATCCCGTAGATTGCACAGTCTCATTTTTTGAATTTTTTCCATCTTTTACAGTAGCACTCTCACCAATAGCAACGGATTTAGTATTCGTTGCCACCGTATTATTGCCAAGAGCAACCGCATCCTGACCTTGTGCATCTGCAAATCGACCGACAGCAACAGCTGACTCAGCTGTTGCTTTTGCTCGTGTACCTATGGCAATAGCATTATCAGCCGTTGCTTGTACATTTGCACCACTTTGTCCACTAGAACCGATGGCAATCGCATTCGCACCGCTAGCAGTTGCTTGATAGCCAAGACCTAAAGAGAGATTTCCGCTTACTGTAACACTAGAACCAGCACCAAAGGAATTACTACCACTAGTAGTAACTGTTCTACCAATAGCAACGGCATTGCCTGCAGTCGCATTGGCTTCAAAACCCATACCTACAGAACCCTCACCGCTGGCTGTCACATTCGTACCTACACCAACGGCAGTTTTTCCTGATGTAATCACATCACGACCAATCGCTGTCGAATAGTTTCCACTAGCTTGTGTATAGGAACCAACCGCTACCGATGCAGTGCCTGTAGCACCCTCACCATTATAGTTTGCACTCACATCAGTGATACCATTCACCGTACGGTTGGTCGTCTCTGTGGAATTGGTTTTGTAGTATTTAACAGCAGTTGCTTTCAACTGTTTCACATTGACCGCATCGTAGTCACCAGAACCACCAGCTACATGGATAATCCGGCGGTTTTTGTCGGTATCACCAATAGACACAACGCCATTTTCTGGATCATTATTTTCCTCAGTAAGGAATGCTCCCGTCGTTTTCGTATTTGTATCGCTATTTACAACTTTAGAATTTAAACCTAATGCCACAGAAGCCTTAGCACCAACTACTTGAGCACTAGCACCGATGGCAACAGACGATTCCGCATCTTTAATAGCAGTGGCAACGGATGTATCTCGTAATACTTTTGCACTACCACCGATAGCCACCGTATATTTACCTTCTACAGTCGCATTATTACCAATCGCTACCCCTTCAAGAGCTCCTACAGGAACTGTTGTTGAACCCTCTGTTTTTGTGTACCCTGTAATCGCATTGTTACCTAACGCCACAGACGAATTACCAAAAGCACTTACATTCGTACCTATACCTACAGCAGTATCCCCTGATGTAATCACATCACGACCTATCGCTGTCGAATAATTTCCACTAGCTTTTGTATAGGAACCAAGCGTCACAGAAGCAGTACCCGTAGCACCTTCACCATTGTAATTTGCGCTCACATTAGCGATACCATTCACCGTACGGTTAGCTGTATCAGTGGTATTGGTTTTGTAATATTTAACAGCAGCTTTCAACTGTTTCACGTTTACCGCATCATAATCATTAGCACCACCAGCTACGTTAATGATACGACGTTTCACGCCGCCAGAATTACCAACAGATACAACCCCATTACCTGGGTCATTATTCGTTTCATTAATGAAAGCTGCTGTACTTTTAGTGACTGTATCAGTACCTACTACTTGAGAGTTCAAGCCTAATGCAACAGAGTTTTGAGATCCTTTCACACTCGCACTAGTACCGATAGCAATAGAACCTGCTGAGTTAACATTTTTTTCTCTCGTCGTTCCATTATCATTATATTGCACTCGTTGATCCGTTACAGACGCATCATGTCCAAAGGCCATAGCGTTATGAATGGTCGATGGTTTTTGAATTTTGAAAGTCCTTGCAACCGTTGTTGTTCCTGGGCTATATTCCTTAACAGTATACTCTGTATCAGTTTCACCAGTTTTTTCATAGACTACTTGATTCGCCTTATTTAAGCTTTTTCCATCTGAATTAAACACATTCATGGATACGCCATTATCGTCAAAGACTTCTGGCATACCTACTTGTGCATTTGCCCCTATCGCTGTGGAATGCCATCCACGGACCTTACTTTCTGTACCAAGCGCCAAAGCGTTCCAGTAGTTCGCCGTTGCCTTGCTACCAATAGCAACACCAGAATGACCGTTACTACCTTCACTCCAAGCACGGGCACGATTACCAATGGCAACACCATAGTCCGAATCTGTCACCGTATTCGTTCCTAATGCCACCGATTGGGTCCCATAACTATACGCACGATTACCAATCGCTGTCGCTTCTGCACCACGACCCCATGCATAGGCTCCTAATGTTGTAGAATAATTCCCTTGACCAAAACTAGAACGACCGATAGAGATAGAGCCATCACCTTGCCCTTTTGCATACACACCTAATGCCAATGCATGAACACCACTGGCACCATCATTATTAAAGTTTGAATGAACATCTGTAACCCCGTCTACTGCTTTTTCATCTGCAAAATCGGTAGCACTCTTTTTATCCGCACCCGCTAAGGATAAAAAGTGGGCAGATTTATCCGTCCATTCACGCAATTGGGCAACTGTTACCGCATCTGTATCCAACGCACCTGGTGCTACGTTGACAATACGACGTAACCCACGAAGTTGAGCATTATTATTCAGTGGCTTGCCATTTTCATCTACGCTGGCATCCCAACCGCCTACGGAAATGTAACCGGCAGCGGCTGTATTTAAGGCGGCTAGCTTTTCCTTAATCCCTTTACCTGCACTATCTGGGAGATATGGATCAATGTCCAAACCGTGTTTGTAGGTACCTGATGCTGTTGAACTAGTTCCGGCTTGTCGTGTTTTTTCATCACCATAATAGAATGTAGTGGAACGATATCCCAAGGCTACGGAGTTGTTGAAGTCCGCAGAGGCACCTCGACCCAGTGCTACCGCTGAAGAAGTTGTCACTTTAGAACCTTCACCCAAGGCTATAGAGCTAGTCGCATTTTCTCCAACCATACTATTGTTACCAATACTCATTGAGTTAGTAGCGCCAAAATCGATACGAGATCCTACACCAAGACCCATAGCAGCATTGGCTTTTACAATACTGCCGTATCCAAACGCAACGCTGTTATCACCTATAACTCGAGCACCTGGTCCTAAGCCCATAGAACCAGCACCATACACACCAGATTGCGTACCAAAAGCAATAGAGTTTTCTTTCCGAACTTGAGCACCCACACCAATAGCAATGGAGTTAGCTGCCTTCGCATCCACATACGTTAAGGAACCAATACCGATACCACTATCTGCTTCTACATAGGATCCAGAACCTTGTGCGATAGAGGAATTACCCGAAGCATTCGTATAATAACCTATCGCTATGGCATTATCCCCAGTACTTCTTGTTTTATAAATTGTATCTTTTACATCCTTACCCTTATCATCCTTCCTAGTAATGGTCATGTATTCTTTATCTTTGTTTACATCTAGTGAGAATTTATTCGAAGTAATGTTTCCTTTATTGTCTTGATTTGTTACACCATTGACTAGTGCAGTAATCTTTTTCGTCACTTCATGACTGGATTGCCCAGCAAGAAAACCAGCTTTAATAAGCGATAATTCATTAGTGCTCGTTAAATTAATTTTCTTAACTGCTTCCTCTGAGGCATCCATATTACCCTTGGCTATCCTTACATCTGTGTCTTTTTGTGTTTGGGTGTACGATGCCGAAACCGCTTTATTTTGTGCCTCCTTATATAATTGTATGTTTTCTAAATGTGCTCTAATCAGTAATGCGTCGCGCTCACTAATGTCCTGATTTTGTGCTAGTACATTTGTTTTTATAATATTACTAACTGGTGCAGAATTTTCTCCCGGATGCTTGTTCTTATACTCAGCATCATTATCAATAAACGCATTGGCAAAGGCATTATACCCAAATGCTAAGGAACCCTTACCAACTGCTTTTGCATTATATCCATAGGACATGGCACCGATTTGAGTTGCTTCATTGTGATTACCTACTGATAATGATTGTTTTGCAAATGTTCTGGACTCTTCACCAATGGCAACAGAGCCTTCTGCCTCCCGTGAAGTAAAGGCACGAAGACCCATCGCTGTGGCACCTTTTG
>CALGLI010000269.1 GCA_937930265.1 uncultured Veillonella sp.
AAACCGATACGATTCCGTTTTGCATCCACCGAGATAATCTCCACTTCGATAATATCTCCTACTGCCAATACATCAGATGGATGTTCATGATAAGCGCAAAACTCGCTTTTATGCAGCAGTCCATTGATTTTTACACCAAAGTCTACAAAGGCACCAAAATCCACCACATTATGAACAGTTCCTTTTACCACAGTACCAATTTGAATATCTTCCAAACTCATAATTTGTTTGCGAGTCATCGGTGCCGGTAAATCTTCCCGTGGGTCACGCCCTGGTTTTTGCAAGGCTTCTACAATATCTCGCACCGTCGGTACACCTGCATTTAGCTGTTTCGCCAACTCTTCCACATCTACAGCTTGCAGTTTTACCTTTGCTGTTTCTAGCTTCGCTTTATCTCGTAAATCTTCTAAGGACATCCCCAATTGTGTGAGCACACCTTGAGCAATCTCATAGGACTCAGGATGCACTGGCGTCGCATCCAATGGGTTCTCCCCTTTACCGATGCGCAAGAAACCAGCACATTGTGTAAAGGCCGCAGGACCTAAACGTGCCACTTTCAATAATTGCTTACGACTAGTAAAAGCACCATGTTCCTTACGGTAGGCAATAATATTATTCGCCACGGTGTTGGAAATACCAGATATATGTTTCAAAATTGCAGGAGATGCCGTATTTAGCTCTACCCCTACATGGTTTACCACTGTTTCTACTACTTGATCCAAGGTGGCGCCCAATTGTTTTTGATTCACATCATGTTGGTATTGACCAACACCGATTGATTTTGGGTCAATCTTCACAGATTCCGCCAATGGGTCTTGTACACGGCGCGCAATCGACACAGCGCCACGAATCGATACATCTAAATCTGGCAATTCTTCGATAGCCAACTTAGAAGCGGAGTATACGGAGGCACCTGCTTCATTAGTAATAATATAATGACAATCTAAGCCCTCTTCAGCAATCATGGCAGACGTAAATTGCTCTGTTTCATAAGACGCCGTGCCATTGCCGATAGAAATCAATGTGACGCCATATTGGCGAATTTTCTTAGCCAACTCTTGTTTCGCACGCTCTGCTTGTTTATCACTCATCGTAAGATAGTAAGCGCCATAATCTAGGACATTACCTTCCCTGTCAATGATGGCCATTTTACAACCTGTACGATATCCAGGGTCTAAGCCCATGATAACATGTCCAGATAAAGGTGCTTGGAGCAATACATTGCGCAAGTTCGTACCAAATACTTTGATAGCCTGCTCTTCTGCTTGCTCTGTCATAGTATTTCGTGTTTCACGCTCTAAAGACGGATATAATAATCGTTTATATCCATCAGTAATCGCCTCAGCAATATACGAATGGTCTACCCTTGTATTACCTTGTACAGTGTCTACCATATAATGGATAAACGTTTCATCCGGCACCACAAAGCTAACTTTTAAAGCACCCAAGGTTTCCCCTCGGTTCATCGCTAATACACGATGGGATGGAACTTGGCGGATTGGTTCCTTATATTCTTCATTGTACTGTAAGAATCCTTGGTTTACTTCTTCTTCGCCTACTAGCTCCGTTTTCATATGACCAGTTTCCCACATGGCTTTACGCAAATATTGGCGAATGTCTGCTCGTTCACTCGCTTCTTCTGCTACAATATCCATCGCTCCTTGTAAGGCATCTTCCACAGTAGGCACTTCTTCATTAAGGTAATCAGCACCCATTTGATGTAACTTTTCTTCTGTAGTCGTTGTGAACAAGGCCTGTGCCAATGGTTCCAAACCACGGTCTCTCGCCATAGATGCACGAGTTCGTTTTTTCGGACGGAATGGCAAATATAAATCTTCTAACTCTTGCAACTTCATCGCTTTTGCAATAGCATCCGACAATTCATCCGTCAATTTGCCCTGTTCTTCGATAGATTTTGTCACTTCTTCTTTACGCTGTAACAAGTTCCGCAAATACTTTACTCGTTCTTCAATCTCACGTAACTGTTCATCTTTTAACTCACCAGTCACTTCTTTTCGATACCGTGCAATAAATGGGACAGTATTGCCCTCATCTAATAAAGTTATGGCCGCTTCTACTTGATGTGGCTTTACCCCTAACTCTTGGGCTATCACTACATGTATTTCCATTCTATTTCCGCCTTTCATAGGTTACAAAATCATAGGACAAGTCCTCTTGCCCAGCGCCCGGTGTACGCTCTATCTCCATCCATTCTGGCTTGGTATGCTCAGTAAATGTCACATCTCCGCTGAAAGCTTGATGTAACTCCGTCACATACAAACGATCTGCATAAGGGGCCATGCTTGCATACACCTGCGCACCGCCAATGCAATATGCCAACTCTAGATTTTGCGCCGCTTGTGCCGCTTCCTCGGGACTATGGAATACTTTCACTCCTTCATAGGGTGGTATGTAATCCAATTGCGATGTAATCACCCAATGTTCACGATTAGGCAATAAAAACGGCAAAGACTCTAATGTCTTTCGTCCCATAATAATCACATGTCCTGTAGTGCGTTCTTTAAAATATTGTAAATCCTCTGGAATCCGCCAGATTAATTGATTATCTTTGCCGATGACTCCATTTTCAGCCACCGCTACAATCATTGCTAACAAAGAGCCCTCCTATATATCATAGGACATACTACCAAACTATATCCTACCTATAACAACGTTAAATACGCCCAATACATCCACGACATATTCCTAGAGTCAATCAATGCCCTCTATCCTATACACACCATAGAGTTTACCTAGATAAACTCTATGTTTGCATACTTAAACTGCCACGGTCATAGATAATTTGCCTAGATGCTCATACCCCTCTAAGGTAATATCTTCAGCTTTGAAATCATAAAAATCAGTCACATCTGGATTAATTCGTAATATCGGTGCTGGCAAGGCTTCCTCACGACGCTCTAATTGTGTGCGTAAGGCTTCTACATGGTTCTCATAAATATGAGCATTATTGATAACATGTGTGAATTGTCCAGGCTGCAATCCAGATACTTGGGCAATCATATGTACCAACGCTGCATATTGAGCTGTATTAAAAGGTACTCCTAACCCCATATCTCCACTACGTTGGACAAGCATACAATTTAAGCGGCCTTCCGTCACATCCCATAGCGTTTCGTACGCACATGGTTGCAACGCCATATCTGGTAAGTCCTCAATATTCCATAAAGTCACAATCATGCGACGGCTTTGTGGATCCTTTTGTAGGATATCTAATAAATTGTCCAACTGTTTATATTTGGCAATTTGGTAGCCATAAGCCTTACCAATCGTACCATCTTCACGCATCCATTCATCCCAAACTTTCACATTCATGGCCTGCAACTGGCGCACATCATTAGATTGCAATTGCCAAATCCAAAGCAATTCTTTAATAGCCGTTTTGAAAGCCACAAATTTCGTGGTTAAAATAGGAAATTCTTTTCCCAAATCAAACTGCATCACTTGATGCGGTAATTTATAGGTGGCAATGCCTGTGCGATTGTTGGCATAATACCCATGGTCTAATATATTCTCTATAATCTGTAAATATTGCGTATCTGCTAAACTCATTTATGTCTCCTTATATTCTGCCCTTAAACTCGGCTATGACCTTCAAAAATTCATTGCCGTATTTGCACAATTTCATGTCTCCTACGCCTTTCACATTCGCCATATCTCCTAAGGTCAATGGTTCTTTTGCTACCATGTCTAATAAAGTAGCATCTGAAAAGATCATGAACGGTTTTACCCCTTCTATTTTTGAGAGTTCCAAACGATGTACACGTAACGCCTCAAATAAGGAATTATCTTTTGTGGCTTTTGCCAGAGCATTTGATTTAGAACGGCCCTGCATAGGGCGATGTTCCCCTACCTCAATAGGTACATCTTTCACAGTGACCCGTCCCGCTAATACTTCATGTCCCTGTTCCGTAACGGATAAAATGGGATATTGTCCCCCCGAAGACGTCACATACCCCATCGCCATTAAGCGCTTAATAAAGCCTTTTACATCTTTATCTGCCCAACGATTTAATTTGCCAAATACAGATAAGCGGTGTAAGCGAAACTTCTCAATACGCTCCGTCCGATTCCCACATAGGATATCCGCAATCATGGTCACACCATATCGTTCTTCGGTATTCCAAATCGTCTGCAATACTGCACTCGCCTCGGCTGTCACATCCACAGCCATTCGTGGTTCATCACAAGTACTGCAATGATGACATTGATCCCAAGGCACTTGTTCACCAAAATAGGACAGCATAAACTTGCGCAAACACATCGGCGTATGACAATAATCGATCATAGCTTGTAGCATATTCCGCTCGATCCGTTGTCGTTCTGGTGGCAAATCACTTTGGCTTAAAATATATTGATGCACCGCCACATCTTGTCCATTATAAAGCAAAATACAATCTGCATCAGCTCCATCCCGTCCAGCACGGCCTGCCTCTTGGTAGTAACTTTCCATATTTCGTGGCATTTGGTAATGAATGACATAACGCACATTACTTTTATCAATGCCCATGCCAAATGCATTGGTGGCTACCATGACTTGCACTTCATCAAAGGCGTAACGATTCTGTTGGTACTTACGTTCTTCATCAGATAAACCACCATGATAATATCCTGCTTTCACCCCATATCGTAAAAGCTCACGATAGACTTTTTCCACATTCGCCCTAGTGGCACAATAGACAATCCCCACATCATTCGGATTGTGTAGTACATAATCCCGTACATATTCCATACGCTTGCTTTCGTGAATCACAGAAAACGCTAAATTAGGACGATCAAATCCCGTAATATGCACACGCGCATTCTCCAATCCTAAGAGCTGTTTCATATCACGCTCAACTTCTTCCGTAGCGCTGGCTGTGAAAGCCCCCACCACAGGTCTATGGGGTAAGCTTTTAATAAAAGGTCCTATAGCTGTGAAAGAAGGTCTAAAATCATGCCCCCATTGTGACACACAATGAGCTTCATCAATGATGACTTGGCTAATCGGAAGTCCTCTTAGAAACTCACAAAACCCTTCGGATTCTAATTTTTCTGGTGCCAAGTATAATAATTTAATGCGCCCTTCCCGTAAATAGTACAAAATTTTATTCTGTTCCTCTCGGCTGAGCGTACTGTTCATATAGGCTGCAGGCATACCCTGCTCTTTCAAAGTATCCACCTGATCTTGCATCAAGGAAATCAATGGAGAAAAAACAATGGTAATGCCAGCCTTAAGCATAGCCGGAATCTGAAAGCAAATCGATTTACCTGCCCCTGTGGGCATGATGCCTAGCACATCTTGGTTCTCCAACAACGCTGTCACGGGCACCTCTTGCGCAGGACGAAAACTAGAATATCCATAAAAATGTTGCAAGGCTCGTAAGGCTCTAGCATCCATATGTCTTTCCTCCTTTCTAAGTAACATTTCATCGAATCGTATTCATTTATTATACCATTTTTATAGGTTAGTATAAACCGTGTGATTTAGAACTATCCTATCATTTCCATAGTCATTGGCGATATAGTTATATGTATCTTGCAGTGTCTTATACTATTCTCCTAATACAAGAACTTCCTTCACTATATACTATCAGATAAGCCACTCTTCTGATATATTTTCTCTTAAGACAGCAACTTCCATACTGGCACTATACAGACATATACAACCTCTAACAAAACGTACTAAGGCTTGTAGTTGTGACCATATATATTTGTAGAAAAGATATACTAATTTTTACAGTCGCCAGTAATTACTAACTATATGCTCACCTCATCCCTAAATATATTCTACAAAAAATATTGGGACTACTCCCATAGGAGTAACCCCAACATTATGTATTATCAGTATGTAGTTATAAAATATGCATACGCTCCGATGCATCGAACTCCGCTTGGATTTCTTTACTTGGTTCATGGTCCAACAAGCTAACCACGAAGATAGCAATGGCAGATAAGATGAAACCTGGTACGATTTCATACAAGCCGAACCAACCAAATTGTTTCCACACAAGAACAGTAATACCACCGACTAAAATACCTGCGATACAACCTTTCAGAGTCATACGTTTCCAAATCAAAGAGATTAAAATAGCGGGACCAAAGGCAGCACCGAATCCTGCCCATGCATAGGCTACCATCGTTAAGATATAGCTTTGAGGGTTCACCGCCATCACAATGGCAATAGCAGATACGATCAATACTGTAGCACGACTAACCATAACCAGTTCACGGTCTCCTGCATCACGAGCAAATACATTTCGGTACAAGTCTTGAGACACAGAAGAGGCAGTCACTAACAATTGTGCAGAAGCTGTACTCATGATGGCTGCCAATACAGCAGACCAAATTAAACCTGCCACAAATGGGTTAAATAAATGCTCGCTCATCACCAAGAATACTGTTTCTGCATCAGCATCGACTAAAGGAGTTGTCAAATATACTTTACCTACAAGACCTACTGTCACTGCTGCTAACAAAGAGATCACCACCCAGATCATGGCAATATTTGTTGCTTTTTTCAACTCTTTCGCATCAGAAATCGCCATAAAACGCACTAAGATATGAGGTTGTCCAAAGTAACCAAGCCCCCATCCTAAGCTAGAAATAATACCTACCGCCAATGTGAAAGTATCTTGTTCTGGCCCCCAAATGGATAAACCTGCTGGAAATTCCGTAGCAATCAAATGTGCCGTTTCTGCTGGCCCACCTAAATACATGGCTGCCGTCACCGGTACCAACAAGATGGCAAAGAACATCATGGTTCCTTGAATGCAGTCTGTTAAACTAACGGCTAAGAATCCACCTAGGAATGTATAGAAAATAACTACCCCTGCTGTAATAAAGAGAGATGTCATATAATCTAATCCAAAGATAGTGTTAAATAGCTTACTCCCTGCTACAAATCCAGAAGACGTGTAAATCAAGAAGAATATGACGATGAAAATAGCAGACACAACCGGTACAATTCTTGATGTATCATGAAAACGGTTTTTCAAATAATCCGGTATGGTTAAACTATTATTCGCTACCTCTGTGTAATTGCGCAATCGTTTCGATACGAAGACCCAGTTCAGCCACGTTCCCAATGCCAAACCAATGGCAATCCATAACGCCGATATCCCAGTTGAGTAGGCAAATCCAGGTAAACCCATCAACATCCATCCACTCATGTCAGAGGCTTCCGCACTCATGGACGTAATCCATGGGCCTAGCTGGCGACCTCCTAAAATATAGTCGTCTAAGCTATTAGACTTGCGGTAATAATATACCCCGATGTACATCATAAAGCCCAAGTATAACGCAAAAGCCATAATCACTTCAAAATTGTTGTACACCCTACTCCTCCTTTCCTAATCCTGTCACCTTTACTTATCATTCTATAGAATGCATTTCGCATTAATCTTTTCTATTATATCACAAAAATAATCTCACGTTACTACTTTATTTTATTATTTTATGTTGCATAATGCAATACAACGGTTTATAATTTAGTTAATATATTAAACAGAAAGGAGATTATCATGAAATCTGCTAGTGTTAATGTTCGAATTAATGAAAATGTGAAACAACATGCTGAAGCTATTTTAGAAGACCTTGGACTTAGTCGCGCTGTCGCTATTGATTTATTTTACCGACAAATTATATTACATAAAGGTCTTCCGTTTGATTTAAAATTAAATACACCACCTCTTAGTACAGCTGACTTCAGTCCTTCCGAATTAGAAGAGATTTTATCTCGTGGAGTTGAGGAAACAAACCACGGTCATGGACGTTCTGCTAAAGAATTTTTCACTACTTTACTAGGAGAATAATTACAGTTTATTCTTACAGGAACTTCCCACAATATACGGAAAATACATATAGGTTTTATACAAAAAGGACCCCTCAGGGTCCTTTTTCATTTTCATATATTCTTATCGTTTGATGTTATAGAACACATCGCTACCACGGTATTGAGCTGTTTCTGCCAACATGTCTTCGATGCGAAGTAATTGGTTGTATTTCGCTACACGTTCGGAACGAGCTGGTGCACCAGTTTTGATTTGTCCAGCATTCACTGCTACAGCAATATCAGCAATTGTAGAATCTTCTGTTTCACCGGATCGGTGAGAGATCACAGCTGTATAGCCTGCACGTTTTGCCATTTCAATAGCATCGAATGTTTCTGTCAACGTACCAATTTGGTTCACTTTAATCAAGATTGCATTCGCTGTATCTTCTTTGATACCACGGGACAAGCGTTCTGTGTTCGTTACGAATAAATCGTCACCTACTAATTGAACCGTTTTGCCAAGGCGATCTGTCAATAATTTCCATCCTTCCCAGTCTTCTTCTGCTAAACCATCTTCGATGGAGTAGATTGGATATTTTTCGCAAAGTTCTGCATAGTATTCTACCATTTCAGCAGCTGTTTTCACTTTACCTTCGCCAGCTAAATGGTATTGACCATCTTTGTAGAACTCAGAAGATGCTGCATCAATAGCAAATACAATATCTTTACCTACTACAAGGCCTGCTTTTTCGATAGCTTCTGTAATCACTTGTAATGCTTCTTCATTAGAACCTAAGTTAGGGGCAAAACCACCTTCGTCACCTACGCCAGTTGCCAGACCTTTTGCTTTCAATACACCTTTTAATGTATGGTACACTTCTGCACAATAGCGTAATGCTTCCATAAAGCTAGTAGCGCCGATTGGCATAATCATGAACTCTTGGATATCTACATTGTTATCTGCATGAGCTCCACCATTTAAAATATTCATCATTGGCACTGGCAATTCTTTTGCATTCGTGCCACCAAGGTATTGGAACAATGGTAAATCATAGGATTCAGCTGCTGCACGAGCTACCGCCATAGATACGCCTAAAATAGCGTTGGCACCTAACTTAGCTTTATTAGGAGTACCGTCCAATTCAATCATAATGCGGTCAATCGCCACTTGCTCAGACGCATCAAAGCCTAAAATAGCAGGTCCAATGATGTCATTTACGTTTGCTACCGCTTGCAATACACCTTTGCCTAAGTAACGAGGAGACTCGCTATCGCGCAATTCCACCGCTTCAAATTGACCAGTGGACGCTCCAGATGGAACCGCTGCACGACCGATCGTACCGTCTTCTAAATATACTTCTACTTCTACTGTTGGATTGCCACGGGAATCCATAATCTCTCTTGCGTATACATCAGTAATTACTGCCATTGTTACTTCTCCTTATTGTACTAACAAACTTTCACCACTCATCGCTTCAGGCTGATCGATGCCACCTAATGCCAACATAGTTGGTGCTAAATCACAAAGCCGACCTGGTCGCAAGGTCACACCCTCTGGGGCTCCCACTAAAATGAGTGGCACCGGATTCGTCGTATGCGCCGTGTGCGGAATTTCTGTGGTATGATCCACCATAACCTCAGAATTTCCATGGTCTGCTGTAATTAATAATTGACCGTTCATATCTTGAATGGCTTTCACAATCTCTGAAAGCCCTGCATCTACGGCTAAAATCGCTCGTTTTGCGGCTTCAAAATCACCTGTATGTCCGACCATATCTGGGTTCGCATAGTTCAAGATAATCATATCATACTCGCCACTGCGAATGGCGGATACAACCTTTTCTGTTACCTCTGGAGCACTCATCTCTGGTTGCAAATCATAGGTTGCCACCTTCGGAGATGGTACCAAGATTCGATCTTCTCCAGGGAACACATCTTCCTTGCCACCATTGAAGAAATACGTCATATGAGCATATTTCTCTGTTTCTGCAATGCGCAATTGACGATAGCCTCCCTTGGATAACACTTCTCCTAAGGTATCTGTTAACTGCTCTTTATCATACACTACAGGCACTGGCAAGTCTGCTTCATGCCGAGTCATGCTCGCCACATAGGAACCTTGCAATACATGGTTTCGTTCAAATCCAGTGAAATCAGGATCTACCATAGCACGCACTAATTGACGAGCCCGATCAGGACGGAAGTTAAAGAATAAGATTGCATCTCCATCATGCATACCTGTATACCCTTCCACCACAGATGGAATGACAAATTCATCTGTCGTTTCATCAGCATAACTGTGTTCTACCGCTTCATGGGCACAACCTACTTCTGTGCCACTACCACATACTATGGCATTATACGCCAGTTGTACTCGTTCCCATCGTTGGTCACGGTCCATACCATAATACCGGCCACCTACCGTCGCAATGGAGCCTAAGCCCAATTCATTACAATATACAGCAATATCATCAATATAGGCCAACGCACTTTGTGGAGGCACATCCCTTCCATCTAAGAAAGCGTGGATGTACACAGTTCCTACACCAGCATCCTTAGCGCCACGAAGCAAGGCTTTCAAATGGTCAATATGGGAATGAACGCCCCCGTCAGATAATAAGCCCACTAGATGCAGGGCTTGTTTAGCCCCTTCTTCATAGGCTTTCACCAAAGTAGGACGAGTGAACAAGGTCCCCTCTTGGGCTTCTTTTGTGATGCGCGTCAATTCTTGATATACAATACGTCCAGCGCCGATATTCAAATGGCCTACTTCGGAGTTTCCCATTTGTCCATCCGGCAGACCTACGGCCATGCCAGACGCTTCTAACAAGGTGTGAGGACACGTGTCCCATAGGTCTAAAAATGTTCGGGGGTTCGCTTGTACCACCGCATTGGTTGGGTCTTGACCATCCCCAATACCGAATCCATCAAGGATCGTTAGCATCACTGGTCCTTTTAATTTTGCCATACTTTACCTCAAACCTATGTTAACAGGCCTTAATAATGCCTGTGAAAGTCTCTGCTTCCAAGGAAGCACCGCCCACTAAAGCCCCATCTACATGAGGTCGGGCTAAAATATCTTTTGCATTCTCTGGTTTTACACTGCCACCATAGAGAATACGTACTTGTTCTGCAATTTCAGGTGTGTACATAGCAGCGATTTTCTCACGAATGCTTTGGCATACTTCGCCTGCTTGTTCCGCCGTCGCTGTACGACCTGTGCCAATGGCCCAAATCGGTTCGTAAGCAATGACAACTTCCGTCATTTCTTCTGCAGGTACTCCATGCAATCCCATTTCTAGTTGTGAATGAATGAACGCCACCGTTTCCCCGCTTTCACGTTGATTTAAACTTTCACCTACGCAAAGGATGGGGCTCATACCATGTTGTAAGACGATGCGTACACGTTTGTTTACACAGCGATCTACTTCTTTAAAGATAGAACGGCGCTCGGAATGCCCCACAATCACGTAAGACACGCCTAAATCGGTCAACATTGAAGGGGATACTTCCCCTGTATAAGCACCAGATTCTTCGTGAAATACGTTTTGTGCCCCTACACGAACCTTCGTATCTTCCGCTAAATCAGCTACCGTGCTGATAGCTGTAAATGGAGGACATACCACCACTT
>CALGLI010000270.1 GCA_937930265.1 uncultured Veillonella sp.
GTGGCAATGTCGGAGTGTAAATAGCGTACACGAATGCCCATCTCTTTTAGGTAATTCGTTAAATCTTCTGCCATTTTTTTCGTCAATGTAGTAACCAACACCCGTTCATCAGATTTTGCACGATCTTTGATTTCTCCTAGTAAATCATCCATCTGTCCTTTGATAGGTCGGATTTCAATGATAGGGTCTAATAAGCCCGTAGGTCGGATAATCTGTTCTGCCACATTGGTTTGTACTTCCATTTCATAAGGACCTGGTGTAGCCGATACATAGACGATTTGATTGATTCTCTCTACAAATTCCTCAAATTTTAAAGGACGATTATCCGCCGCCGACGGCAACCGAAATCCGTAGTCAATCAAATTATGTTTTCGTGCTTGGTCACCATTATACATGGCACGAATTTGTGGCAACGTCACATGGGATTCGTCGATGATAATAAGAAAATCATCTGTGAAATAGTCGATGAGAGTCATCGGTGCCTCTCCCGGTTGGCGGTTGGACAACAAACGGGAGTAATTTTCAATACCTGAGCAATAGCCCATTTCCTGCATCATTTCAATGTCATATCGTGTTCGTTGCTCCAATCGTTGCGCCTCTAATAGCCGGCCGTTTTCATTAAAGTATGCCAAACGCTCAGCCAATTCTGTCTCAATGCGCCCAATGGCAAGGTCTAACTTTTCCTTCGTCGTTACATAGTGAGAGGCCGGGTAGATAGCCACATGTTTACGCTCTACAATCACATCCCCTGTAAGCACATCGATCTCCACTAAGCGATCAATTTCATCACCAAACATTTCTACTCGAATGGCCCTTTCACTGGTGCCGGCAGGGAAAATTTCCAACGTATCCCCTTGTACTCGGAAAGTACCTCGCACGAAATTCATGTCATTTCGAGTGTATTGGATAGACACCAATTTCCGAAGTATGTCATCACGGCTATATTCCTGACCTTGTCGCAAGGATACACAGAGCGTGCTATAGTCCTCTGGGTCCCCTAAGCCGTAGATGCAACTAACAGATGCTACGATAATCACATCTTTCCGCTCAAATAAGTTCATTGTCGCAGAGTGGCGCAACTTATCGATTTCTTCATTGATGGATGCATCTTTTTCAATATATGTATCAGTAGAGGCAATGTACGCCTCTGGTTGGTAATAATCGTAATAGGACACGAAGTATTCCACTGCGTTATTAGGGAAAAAGCTTTTGAACTCGCTCGCCAATTGAGCTGCTAATGTTTTATTGTGGGCGATGATCAAGGTCGGCTTTTGTACGGCCTCAATAAGTTTCGCCATAGTATATGTTTTTCCCGTACCTGTAGCACCTAGTAATACCTGTGCCCATTCCCCTCGCTCAATGCCGTCCGCCAAGGACTGGATGGCCTTCGGCTGGTCTCCCATGGGAGAGTACGGCGCTTCTACTTGAAAGGGTATGCCTTCTTCAGGAAAATGATGCAATCCGCTCATAGTCCCTCCTTATATCTTCTATATTTGTAAATATGAAAGTTCACTATCAATTCTATATCTAGTAACTTCTATATTATACCATGAATATAAAAAATATTTTATTATATGTTCGATACAAATCAGATAGAACCAGCGCACTGTAATCATAACCTATATACAAAAAGAAAAGCTGAACCAGAGGGTCCAACTTTTCTCTATTAGTTATACAGTTTATCCCTTGCCACGGATACGGCGCAATTCTTCTG
>CALGLI010000271.1 GCA_937930265.1 uncultured Veillonella sp.
TTCCTGCAGGGGTACCGTTTTATGAGATGGACATTGTGGACCCTAAATTAGGAGAGGTTCTGGATACGCATAAAATTGATGGTATTATGCACTTTGCAGCTCATTCCCAAGTGGGGGAATCTATGGTAAATCCATCCATCTATTATGAAAATAATGTAGTTGGTTCCTATCGTTTAGTAGAAACTGCTCGTAAACATGGTGTAAATAGTTTGGTATTTTCCTCTACAGCTGCTGTTTATGGTGAACCAGAAGTTGTGCCTATTACGGAAGATGCAAAATGGAATCCTACCAACGTGTATGGTCGCACAAAATTGATGATTGAAGATATGCTTCGTGACTATAGCAAAATTTATGGATTTAAATTTGTAGCACTACGTTACTTTAATGCAGCAGGTGCCGATCCATCTGGTGAAATTGGTGAAGATCATACACCAGAAACACATCTAATTCCACTTATTATTGATGCGGCTTTAGGTAAACGTGAATCCATCACTGTATTTGGTACAGATTATGATACAGCAGATGGTACATGTGTACGCGACTATGTACATGTAAATGATTTAGCTTCCGCACACATTCTAGCAATGGAATACCTGTATCATGGTGGAGAATCAGACGTATTTAATTTAGGGTCCGGCAATGGTTTCAGTGTCAACGAAATTGTAGCAGCTACTAAAGAAGTAACAGGCGTAGATTTCCGTGTTGATTACGGTGAACGTCGTGCTGGCGATCCAGGCACATTGATTGCATCTTCTGAAAAGATTCATGCTAAACTTGGCTGGAAACCTGTACATAGTACAGTACAAGAAGTGATTCGTGATGCTTGGAATTGGCATCAATTACATCCAGAAGGATATTAATCGTATATAGGAGGGCATGATGAAAGTATCATCTGTGAAAGACCTCTACAACCAAATAGAAAGATATATACGTACACACGGTCGTCTCGTTTTCGGGACGACCGTTTTATTGTGCCTCATTTGTTTTTTAGGTTGGAGAGAGTCTGTTTGGTCGGAGGTGGAGCAGTTAGAAAGTCCTATACAATCATATCGTGAAAGTAACAGGGCAGAGGGAGGGAAACAGAGAAATACAGATATAGATTCTGTTTCTTCTGAGGCTAGTCCTAAGAAAAAGCATACTGCTCAAAAGGGGAAACCATCTACAATGAAAGAATCATCAACAAAAGAGGGCTCATCAAATGGCACCTTGATATTCCCTATTCGAAATGTATTACGTCCCTATCCATTAGTGGACACATTTTCTAAGGAGATAGTAGGAATTAAGGGGAAAGAGATGCAAGGACTAGATAGTAGTGGTATAGATATTAAGGAAAAAGAAATACGTATGGGAAGACATACTAGAGAAGGAAATACAGACCATGTGTATCAACCACTAGAGATAAAAAGAACGTCTAAACATCATGATGGTGTACATCATCAAGCGCCAGTGGTTCATCTGTTAGGTATCGTGTATGGAGATGCTCCAGTGGGAGTATTAGAGATTAATGGAAATACATATACACTACATGAAGGAGAGCAGGTTGAGGGTGTACAGGTTATTACGGTTGGAGAGACAAAAGTTCAAGTTCAAATGAATGGGTCTACCCGTTGGATAGAATAAAAGTAGGGTGTAAATCTTAGATGTAGTAAAAGGTAGAGATAAAAGAAAGGAGACACATATGTGGATTAGAATAGTAAATTATCTTAGAAAGAATGTAGCAATTCCTATCTATCATCCTATGTATCGATGGGGAACGGCATATGTATTAATAATGATGCTTTTAGGAATTATTCCAGTAGAGGCAGTTCATATTATGGCAAAAGATATGCCTTTACGAACATTGGTGCAAACTATAGCTAGAACAGAAAAACTTTCAGTGTTGGGGTTAGATACCTTAGAGGGGAAGGTTACTTTAGAAGTACAAGAAAATTCTGGACGAGAGGCCATTACGAAGTTGGGATCACAGTTAGGTTTTTTAGTCTATGAAGAAGGCGGCACCTTCATCGTAGAAGGTCGCCACGAAGAAAAAGAGCGTCGCCATGTGCGTCGAATTGTAGCAGATACATCAACACCTGAAGAATTGAGTAGTCTAGTTCAGTCCGTCGTACCTAAAGATCATGTACAAGTGATACCAAGCACAAACGAAGTCATTTATTACGGGACGGTTCATGAAGTTTTAGAAGTTGAAAAACTACTTCGATCTTGGCATACAACACCGAAGCAGGTTCAGTTAGATGTGGCAGTATTGGCTATGGAAAAAGGCTATGCAAAAGAACTAGGGGTACAATGGTCATTTCCAGGGTTACAAAGTTCAGGGCTTTCTATGCATGGAAAATCTGAATCAGGGATGGAAGGAAATGTACATATTGGACATATATCTAAAGGAACATCGTATACTTTTTTAGCGCATCCGGAAGTATCAGCTAAAGAAGGAAGTAGCCGTATGGCATTGATTGCACGACCTAGTATTGTGGCTGTTAATGGAGAGGAAGCAACTATTCTTATTGGGGAACGCGTGCCGGTGACAGTAGAATCTATTCAAAATGGTGTGACAAGAACTAGCATTCGCTATGAAGAGGCAGGCATACGATTGCGGTGTAAACCCTATGTATTACAGGGAAATCATATCGATACCATTGTGGAAGCAGAAGTGAGTAACCCTACTTTGGTCCCTGAAATGAAAGCTTATCGCATTACCACAAGGCAAGCAAAAA
>CALGLI010000272.1 GCA_937930265.1 uncultured Veillonella sp.
ATGGCATCTCCATAGAACGCAAGGTAGATGAACCGTCTATGGGTGATTTATCTAAGGTTGATGACTTTTATCGGGACTCTTATGAAGATAAACCGATTGTAACTCAGCAACCAGAAGCTCCATCGCAAACTATGGAGGACATACATTTCAATGAAGAGGCTGCAGCAGCTCAACGAGATATTGAAGCCTTATCAATGAAAAGTTCCAGTAGCAATCCGAGTTATACTACCAGTAAGACTCGCTTAGATAGAGAAGCTGTTACGGGGCCGACCTTAAGTGAAAGACTAGCTGAGTTTAAACGAGATAAAGCAGCTAAAGAGGGACAAGTTCTTGTTGAAAATGTAGGCATTACAACTGCGCCTACTGCTCTAGCTGCGACTTCAACTCATGGGCGTAAATCTAATCATGCTTTAAAAGAGGGCATGAAATGGTCAATCATTTTAAGTAAACCTAAAGCTCTTGAACGTAGATACCGCTAATGAAGCAATCTATTTATAAGCGTATAAACTAATTATGGTTTTATTAGAACATAAATAATAACGGATTGTGCACTGATGTGGTATAGCAACCATACTGTCACATATCATAATGTGGGGCATATAATTACATATTGAAAGAGGTTCCTATTGGTCACCTATGTGACTATTAGGAACCTCTTTTTTATTGTTTTTTCCTAGTGAAACTTTCACAATAATAGGGGAAGGAGTTCGTTCATAAGGAAAGGTAAAATTATGTATCGAAATGTGCGTGTTATACCAAAACAGCTGTTGCAGCAATTATATATAGAGAAACAATGGAGCGTTCGCGATGTGGCGGATTATTTTCAATGTAGTGTAGATACCATCATGCGCCGTATGAAAGCGTACGATATCGAACGGAGGCCTCTGAAGAAAGAAATCAATATGGTTCATGTACAAGCTTTGTATGAGACCGGTAAGTGGTCGCTCCATTCATTAGCAAAGCGTTATGATGTGTCTATTACGACGATGGCAAATCGCTTGAAGGAATATGGATTGGCTTGTCAGCAATCAAATAAAAACGTCTCTATAGATGTAGTACGTATATGTAGGGCTTATAAAAGTGGAAATAGTACAGATGCCATTGCTCGTATGTATGGTATATCGCGATGGAAAGTTCACCATGTATTGCGGCATATGGGGAATTGCTTACTTCCTAAAGTTCGAAAGCCTATGCGCGTAGAAGAGATGGCTTATTTATATATTCATCATCACATGAGTACAGATGACATTGGACTGGCTTATGGGATACGTGGTTCTACAGTGGCGATGTATTTGCGAGAGCAAGGTATAGAAATAAGGGCAAATACTCTTGATCTAGACGAAAATAAGATTAAAAAACTCCGTGCACAAGGTTATGGAGTTGCAAAGATTGCACAGGTGATGGGATGCTCTACCTCTGCTGTGCGAAAGCGTCTAGCTATGAAAAAATATATCTCTCCTTGATGTAGTGTGGTAGATACTATATACTTAAATTTATACAATGATGGGAGGAATATTATGCTCGAAATTATATCTGCTTTAACACCGTTTTTATTACTGGGCTTAGTGGCTGCTGGTTTATCTCGCCTTTCTGGGGTAGCCTTATCTATGGTTGTAGTACCAACTTTATTGATTTGGGGTGCAACTGCGGT
>CALGLI010000273.1 GCA_937930265.1 uncultured Veillonella sp.
TAAGCTGAGCATGCGTTGTCCATGTACCACTTTTTCAAAGCTACCTTCTACTTTGGCACCTACTCGTTGTGTAGGAGAGGTCGGTACAATATACTCTGGATGTGCTGTTTCTAACTCTACTAATTTTCGATATAGTACATCATAGTCATAGTCAGAAATAATAGGCGCATCTTTTACATAGTATAAATACGCATGATGGGCTAATTCTTTTTGTAATTGTTGAATCTGTTCTTGAATACTCATTGTAATTTTTCCTTATTTTTTTCGTATAGGAGCAAATTTAGCCATAATTTGTCGCAACCCCTGTGTAGGGAACTCAATTTTTAGTTTTACATTGGCCCCTTCACCGACAACATCCACTACAGTTCCTTCACCCCATTTAGCATGGATAGCAGTATCTCCCACAGTCCAATCTACAACCTGTGGATTACGAATCATAGGTTTTGTAACAGGTCGATTCGCTACAGATTGATGGAATGGTACATTTCGTTGTAATTCTTCCTTCACAGTTCGTTTTGGACGTACTTCTTCTACAAGCTCGCTGGGAATTTCTTTTAAGAAACGAGATGGTAAATATCCTGTAGTTTTACCAAACACAGTCCGTGTTGTGGCATTGGATACATATAATTCTTCTTCAGCCCGAGTAATCCCTACATAGGCTATACGTCGTTCTTCTTCTACTTCTTCTGGATTCATTAAGGTCCTGCTATGAGGGAATAATCCTTCTTCTAAGCCCGCTAAAAATACCACTGGAAATTCAAGACCTTTCGCCGCATGTAATGTCATCAAAGTCACTTTAGATTCTTCTTGTTCAAAGGAATCTACATCATTCACCAACGCCACTTGCTCAAGAAAGTCTTGTAAAGACCCTTCTGGATTCGTATCCATAAACTCTTTCGCTACAGACACTAACTCACCGATATTTTCCAACCGAGCTTGGTCTTGTGGATCTGTACTATTTTCTAGTTCTACCACGTAGCCCGTCCGTTCTAGTACGGCCTCAATAATACCTTGTACGGAAAGCTCTGTAGCCTCGTTGACTAAAGTAAAAATTAAGCCCATAAAACCTTCTAACTTTTCTTTCGTTTTGCCTTTTATAGTAGGAATTTGGTCCAATTGACTCAAGGTCATAAATAGAGAGTTATTCGTTTCTCTTGCAAAATCCTGTAATTTACCGACTGTAGTTAATCCAATACTACGTTTTGGTACGTTTATAATACGTTGCAAGCAAATATCGTCGAAAGGATTCATTAAAATTCGCAAGTACGCCAAAATATCTTTGATTTCTTTACGATCGTAGAACTTGGTGCCTCCCACCATTGTATAAGGAATACCACGTTTAATCATGGATTCTTCCAGCACACGAGACTGCGCATTGGTACGATATAAAATGGCCATATCCCCATAACTACGATTGTGGATTTCCTTTTGTTTTTTGATGGTATCTCCTATGAAAGCTCCTTCTTCTTGTTCGGATTGAGCTTCAAAATGACGAATTTTAGCCCCTTCTCCTTTATCTGTCCACAATACTTTTTCAGGGCGCCCCTCATTGTAATCGATAACTGCATTAGCAGCTTCGAGTATGGTTTTTGTGGAGCGATAATTCTGCTCTAGCTTGATCAGTTTTGCATTAGGGTAGTCTTTTTCAAAATCTAAAATATTTTGGATATCCGCACCACGCCAAGCATAAATACTTTGGTCCACATCACCTACTACGCACAAATTATTCCATTTAGAAGCTAATAAAGATGCTAATGTATACTGTGCATGGTTCGTATCTTGATATTCATCAATCATAATATAACGGAAACGATGACTGTACTTTTCTAGTACCGTTGGATTTTCTTGTAATAATTTAACGGCTACTAACAATAAATCATCAAAATCTAAAGCATTATTTTTTCGCAATTCTGCTTCATAATAATCGTACACCTTGGACACTTGTTGCGTGTAAAAGTCACGAGCTTCACTGCGGAAATCCTTAGCTAATTTCATTCTATTTTTTGCATCGCTAATCTGTGATTGCATAGCCCCTACAGGGTAATATTTATCATCCAAGTTTAAAGCCTTAATCGCTTGCTTAATCACTGCTTGAGAATCGCTAGAATCATATATAGAAAAATTTTTGCTATACCCCATAAAGGATTCTAGTTCAAAACGCAAAAATTTAGCACAAAAGGAATGGAACGTGCTAAGCCAAATACGATGCGCCGTATCGCCAACCAAAGTTTCCACACGTTCTTTCATCTCTTTAGCCGCTTTATTGGTGAAAGTGATGGCTAAAATTTCATAGGGGCTCACCCCTTGTGTCAACAAATAGGCGATACGATATGTTAACACTCGTGTTTTACCTGATCCAGCGCCAGCCAATATAAGAAGAGGCCCATCTGTTGCGTATACAGCCTCTTGTTGTTCTTTATTTAAACCGTCAAATATCATAATACCTCTCTTGCATATAACAAGGGTGCGCTGAGCTCTTTCACTACAACGCACCCCCTATGATAAATTAGCCTTTCATAGCACCCACAATTGGTGGTACTACTTGTTTTTTACGGGATAATGTATGTTCTAAGTATACTTCATTGTCCACAGGTTGTGCCTTGAATGCAGCTGCTACTACATCATTCGCATCGCCAACAAAAATTAAGTTTGTTGCTTCTGTTAAGATATTGGTAATCATCAAATAAGATGCGCTATAGTTGTTAGCACTACGCAACTCTTCCATAGCTTTTAACAAGCATCCTTTTCGACCCAAAATATCTGTCGTATCCATTACTTGGATTTGTCCAATACTGATAATTTTACCATTCGCTTCAAATTCTTTTAAATCTGTACGAACGATTTTTTCATCAGAATAATCGGACACATCAGATCCAGCTTTCAACAATTCCATGCCGTATTCTTCTAAATTTACACCAGCGATGTCCGCTAATTTTCTAGCTGTTTCTTTATCTTTTTCAGTGCAAGTTGGAGAACGGAACAATACTGTATCGGAAATGATAGCAGATAGCATCAAACCAGCGATATTTTTAGGAATGTCTTGACCATATTGCCAGTATAAATTAGCAAGAATTGTACAAGTACATCCTACAGTTTCATAATGAATGAAAATAGGATTATCTGTCACTAAACCACCGATACGATGATGATCGATATTTTCGATTAATTCTGCTTCTTCGATATCGTCAATAATTTGTACTTTTTCATTGTGGTCCACAAGAACAACTTTTGTTTTTTGCTTTGGAGCTTCTACATTAGAACGAATGATACCAAAGTATGCACCATTATCCACGACAGGATATCCACCAATATGGGAGTTAGCTTTGAAGTCACGTAATTTCGTTTCTTTGCTAATCACTTGGCAAGATGTTTTTGTGCAAATCTCACCAGCCGTTACATTGGTATTGCCACCCATAGCACCTTCTAAGGCATCAATCAAACGTTGTGCCGTAATCGTACCCAAATAAGTAGTTTCATTTTCTACAACTGGAATACGATTCATTTCATATTGCTTACGCCATGCTAATACATCTTGTAAAGATGCCTTTGCATCTACGGCTGGAATTGCTTCT
>CALGLI010000274.1 GCA_937930265.1 uncultured Veillonella sp.
TTTATTCGGATTATGAACAATACTTTTTTCAACATCATTTCGTATTATTATCATCCTTTTAGTAAATAAGTTAAAAAAGTAGCTGAGCAAGGTATTGTTTAGCTGTTTTTTAATTGGGCACTATAAAAATTTTTCTCGAAAATAAGAAACTTGCACGATTTACTCATTACTAAAGCTATTTAGCGATGTATACTTAGTAGTGTAAAGATGATTATCTAAAAAAAGAAAGGAGAGTTGTTTATGACTAATAATGTTAATTGTTAATTTAGGAAGTATATATGTTTCTTGAGATGTGAAAATTTTCCTTGTTATAGTTGACAGATATAGAGTTAAATGATAAATTATAGGAGAAACAAAATGGAAGAAAATTATGTAGAAGTTGATAGCTTGCGTCATGAAATTGACAATCAAGAATTAGCAGGTAATTCTGCAGCTGGACTCAGAACAGCAATTCGAATGACTAGTCAAGGTCGCTGTGGGTGGGCTTTCACGCTTTCTTATGAATGTACGTCACCAAATGTCCGCTGTAGATAGAATGAACAAGATTGGAGAGTAAGATGGAAGGAATTATTGGAACACTTGAGTTTTATGCTCCCGTATTGATTCTAGGAGCATCTATTATTGGTATCGTCTACGTTATGAAAAAACGAAAAGAACGAAAATGATGTATATTTAAAAAGCCATACTAGTTTATGGCTTTTTTACTTGTCTTTAGAGAGATTATGCACGAATTACTCATGATATTAAAGCTCAGATTGATTATAATAGTCTTGTAAAATAGAAATGGAGGAATATTTATGTCACAATTAGTTGTAAAAAATTTAAATAAAGAGTTTGGGGAGGGAGATAGCCTAGTTCATGCTTTATCGGATGTTAATCTCTCTGTAAAGACAGGAGAATTTCTTGCTATTATGGGAGCAAGCGGCAGTGGAAAAACAACTTTGTTAAACTGTATTTCAACAATCGATAAGCCGACGTCAGGTGATATTTCCTTTGAGGGATTTGATATCATCAATGCAACAGATAATCAATTGGCAAACTATCGCTCACAAAATATTTCCTATATCTTTCAATCTTATAATTTAGTTGAAACTTTAACAGTTTATGAGAATATTGTCTTACCATTACAAATTCAAGGGAAAAAAGTTGCTGATTGTCATTTAAAAATAGAAAATATCCTAGAAAAATTATCAATTGGTCAATTACGAAATAAATTTCCCAATCAATTATCAGGAGGACAAAGACAGCGTGTTGCCACCGCACGTGCTCTAATTGATGAATCTAAACTGCTTATTGCAGATGAACCAACAGGTAACTTGGATCCACAAACGAGTCGTGATATTTCCGACCTTTTCAAAGCCATCAATAACTCTGGTACTACGGTGGTGATGGTAACACATGATATGGATATGGTGTCCTATCTAAACAAACGAGTGATTGCCTTAGAAGGCGGTCGAGTAGTGAGTGATCAAATGAGAGGGGCCGCATTCCATGAAAATTAGAACCTTTAAGTATTATATTAAAGAAGCCATCAAATCCATGCGTCGCAATGGATTGATGTCCTTGGCATCTATTTCCACGGTGACGTTGTCCTTGTTTATCTTGGGCGTATTTGCCTGTGGCGTTGTGAATCTTAACAATTTGGCGTCTCATTTAGAGAGCCAAGTACAGATTAGTATCTATTTGAAAGATAATTTAACAACACCGCAAGTGATGGAATTAGGCAAAAAATTAAAAGCTTTGCCAGAGTTAAAGGACATTGAATTTGTCACAAAAGATGAAGCCATGAAACGCTTTAAAGAGCGCTTAGGGGAGCAACAACAATTAGTAGACTCCCTAGATGGACATAACCCATTGCCAACGTCTTATGTGTTGACTTTCAATACCCCAGACCAAGTGAAATCCACAGCGGAACTAGTGTCTAAATATCCAGAAGTAGAAAGTGCTCACTATGGACAAGATGTGATTGAGCAAATTTTTGAAGTTACAAAAATTATCCGCATCGGCGGTATTGTGCTCATCGGGTTCCTAGCGGGGGCTACCTTGTTTATTATTTCTAATACGATCCGTTTGACTGTGTTTGCCCGTCGTAAAGAAATTGGAATTATGAAATATGTAGGGGCTACGAACTGGTTTATCCGTTGGCCTTTTGTATTGGAAGGTATGTTTTTAGGCGCTATTGGTGGTGCTATAGCAGGCGTTGCCACATGGCAATTCTACCGCTATATCACGATGGAAGTCATTGCCAACTTTGCCTTTATGCCATTAGTGCCAATGATGCCATTTATCTATGAATTATCCGTAGGATTAGTTGGGATAGGTGTCATTGTGGGGGCAATTGGTAGTACCATTTCGTTAAAACAATATATGAAAGTGTAGGAATGATGAAGAAAAAAACAGTAACACTAGTAGCTAGTTTACTATGCGGTTCTATCATGATGGCTACACCGTACTGGTATCAGGCACAAGATGAAGACTTAACGAATCAGCTGTCAAATATTCAACAACAAATGACAAATGAAGCGAATAAAAAGTCGGAAGCGGAAAAAACGATTGGTACCGTATATGAACAGTTACATGCTATACAAATTGAATTAGATACAGCTACTGCTGAGTTAAAGCAAGTACAAGCAGAGCGGATTCAGCTGGATCAAGATATTGCAAAAACAGAGACGGAACTAAAAGCAGCACAAGCTCGCTTACAGTCTCGTGAAAAAGTATTCTACAAACGGGTGAGAGATATTTATATCAACGGTCGTTTAAGCTACTTGGATGTCGTGGTTGGCTCTAAAGACTTTAGCGACTTTGCAAACCGGATGGAAATGTTGAAGCGAATTTTGCAATCCGATATGGATTTAATTAACACTATTAAAGCAGAGCGAGAAGAAATTGCTAACAAAAAAGCTAAGTTAGAGGAAGACCGTGCAAAAGTACTAGAACTCGAAAAAGTGGCACAAGAAAAACAAAACTTGATTAATCAGAAAAAAGCTGAACGCCAAGCTGTGTTAGAACGGGCCATGAATGACCGTGATACAGCGGAACGAGCCTATAATGAGTTAATGGCATCTTCTGCTAGTATTACAGCTATGTTGCAACAACGGGCTGCAGAACGTGCGGCAGCGGCGGCCGCTGCTAGCCAAGGAGGAGGCGGTGGTGCTACTTGGGTACAAGGAACAGGTCAATTATCAGCTCCTGTTAGTGCACCTGTTACCTCTAATTTTGGATGGCGTATTCATCCAATTTATGGAACTAGTCGTCTTCATGCAGGGACTGACTTTGGTGTTGATGAAGGTACACCAGTTCATGCAGCCGATGGTGGTGTAGTCGTTGAGGCTGGTTGGATTAGTGGCTATGGCTATACAGTTATCATCGATCATGGTAATGGTATGTCTACTTTGTATGCTCATAATAGCGATGTAGCCGTAAGTCCAGGACAAACCGTGTCGAAAGGTCAAGTGGTTTCCTATTCTGGTAATACCGGCGGTTCTACAGGTCCACATCTTCATTTCGAGGTACGTATTAACGGTGAACCAACAGATCCGATGGGATACTTATAGAGGAGACTATGAAAGATAAGAAAAAAATGTCTATTTGGTATAAGGCTAAGACCTATCTGTTAGGCGTAAGATATGAAGTCATTACAAAAGATGAATCAGGAAATATTATCAGCATAGAAGATGACCTTGAACATGAGAGCATTAAAGCTCTCATTAAATACTACTTGTTCATTGCATTTACTTGGATTCTTACCTTTTTAATAGGCTTAACAGCTTTCTTTTGGTATATCTCAGGATCCCCTCTAGGGATTGCTAAATTTGGATATACTTATTACATCACCACCCAATGGGCCATGGATCCTCCAGCCAAAGAAGAACTTTTTGTGAATATGCTGAAAGGGCTAGTCAAAGGGACTCATGATAAACATACTGTCTATTTAGATAAGGATGATATGAAAGAGCTGGAAATGCATACATCCTCAACTTATAGTGGTATCGGTTTATTGTTGGACTTTTCGGATGGTAAAATATTGAAAGTTGGTGCTACCATGGAAGGGCAACCGGCGGAAGCCGCAGGCCTTCAAAAAGGAGATCAAATCCTTTCTATTGATGGCACACCTGTGTCTGATATAGAAAAAGAAGATGTAGCGAATCACATTCGAGGTGAAGAAGGAACTTTTGTAGTACTTCGCATTCTTCGCAATGGAGAAGAACAAGAGTTTTCCATTGAACGGAAGACGATTGTGATGCCCACTGTAAAAGGGCAAATGCTAACAGATGAGGTTGGCTATATTCGAGTCACACAATTTGCTGAAAGAACAGTAGATGAATTTACGAAAGCCTATGAGGAACTCCAATCTAAAGGAATGAAACGGTTAGTCTTAGACTTGCGTGATAATCCAGGGGGCTTAATTACGACAGCTCATGGTATAGGACAATATTTAGTGCCGAAAGGACCGATTGTGACGGTACAAACGAGACGGGGTAAAACAACGGCCTATATGTCTAGAGGAGAGTATCCTCTCATTCCATTAGTTGTGTTGATTAATGGTAATTCTGCAAGTGCTTCAGAAATTATTGCTGGTGCTGTGCAAGATACAAAATCAGGTACTATTGTAGGTACAAAAAGTTATGGCAAAGGTACTGTGCAGAGCGTACTACAAGGTCTTGACGGAGAAGGGTTAAAGATTACTATCGCTCGCTATCATACACCAAATGATAGAGTCATCGATGGTATTGGTATTGAACCAGATGAGGTTGTGGAGCCGTCCAAAACAAATCCTGAAGAGGATGTACAAATGGAACGTGCTATTGAAATTGTAAAAACTCTATGATATAGCGGCTTCGGCCGCTCTATCTATAGGGCTAGAGGAAAAAAATATGTTTATAGATCGTGCCCGTATATTAGTGAAAGCGGGGGATGGCGGTAACGGTATGAGTAGTTTCCGCCGGGAAAAATATGTGCCACAAGGGGGACCGAATGGTGGCGATGGCGGTAAAGGTGCCGACATCATTTTAAAAGCTGACAGAAATATCAATACATTGGTTGATTTTAGATATAAACGTCAATTTAAAGGCGATACAGGCGGTGCTGGACAGAGTGCCAACAAGCATGGTCGTGGTGCTGAAAATTTAATCGTCTCTGTTCCTTTAGGAACAACGGTAACCGATGAAGAATCTGGTAAATTAATGGCGGATTTAGTGGAAGATGGACAAACCTACATGGTTGCCAAAGGTGGTCGAGGTGGTCGTGGTAACGCGCGCTTTCAAACAAGTGCTAATCGTGTACCAACCTTTGCTGAAAAAGGGGAACCTGGTGAAGAGCGTTGGTTGAATCTGGAATTAAAAGTATTGGCAGATGTGGGATTATTGGGTTATCCAAGTGTGGGTAAATCCTCAATCATCCGCAAAGTGTCTTCTGCTAAACCAGAAGTGGCTGCGTACCATTTTACTACATTAACTCCAGTATTAGGGGTAGTCTCTGTAGCACCAGGTAAAAGTTTCGTCATGGCAGATATTCCAGGTTTGATTGAAGGGGCTAGTGAAGGCATTGGCTTAGGACATTCCTTCTTGCGTCACGTAGAACGTAGTAATATTCTGTTACACGTGTTGGATGTATCTGGATTAGAAGGTCGTGACCCTATTGAAGACTTTCATAAAATTAATGAAGAATTAGCCAAATATAGTGAAAAATTAAGTAAGAAAAAGCAATTAATCGTATTGAACAAAACAGACTTGTTACAAGATGAAGAAACGTTGCCAAGAGTCACAAAATACTTTGCAGATCAAGAT
>CALGLI010000275.1 GCA_937930265.1 uncultured Veillonella sp.
AACTGCAGGATGAGGAGGACACCCACCTGCCCTTGCAGGATCAAAACACGGTATGGATACGGCATAGTGGGGCTTTTATGTAACCGCCTTATGGTGGTTTATTTTTTTGTGTTAACAAGAACATATAGACTATATAACTAGATACATGTATAATAAAAAACAGATAGTAATTATCAATATATGATGGTAGATACAGGGAGGTGTAAGGATGAATTTGTTTGAGAATATGGAGACAGTAGACCCATTTGAACCCTTGGCGGTCCGTATGCGACCACGTTCGTTGGACCATTTTTTTGGACAAGAACAAGTAGTAGGGCCTGGTACATTTCTTCGTTCTATGATTGAAGAAGACAGAGTACCCTCTTTGTTGCTGTATGGTCCATCAGGTACTGGAAAAACGACGTTGGCTAAAATTATTTCTGAGTTAACCAGCAGTCGTTTTGTCATGCTCAATGCGACCAATGTGGGGATTGGTGAACTTCGTAGTACTATCGAAGAAGCGATTCGCATTCGTAGTTCATTGCAACAACGAACAATTTTGTTCTTAGATGAAATTCATCGCTTTAATAAAAGCCAGCAAGATGTATTACTTCCGTCGGTGGAAAGTGGTCAAATTATTTTAATTGGTGCTACCACAGAGAACCCTTTTTTTGAAGTGAATCGACCTCTCTTATCGCGTTTACGTTTACTCACATTAGAGAGGCTAGACTCTAGTGCCTTAGTGTCTATCTTGCGCCGAGCTTTAACAGATGTAGACTATGGTTTGGGTAAAAAAGATCTATCTGCTACAGATGAACTATTGGAAGATATAGGTCGTTTTGTAGATGGAGATGCCCGTATGGCTTTAAATATTCTGGAGCAAGTGGGAGCCATGGTGAGACCGCATGAGGAGATTACGATTGAGGTGGTGGAAAAAGTATTAGGTCGCCGTGTGTATCGCTATGATAAGAAGGGGAACAATCATTATGATGTAATTTCTGCTTTCATTAAAAGTATGCGTGGCTCTGATCCAGATGCGGTGCTATACTATTTAGCTCGTATGATTGAGGCAGGAGAGGACCCTGTATTTATCGCACGACGCATCATCATCTGCGCTGCAGAAGATGTGGGGTTGGCAGATCCACAAGCGTTGGTAGTGGCCAATGCGGCGGCACAAGCGGCTCATATGGTAGGGTTACCAGAGGCGCGCATTATATTATCTGAGGCCGCCTTATATGTAGCCTTAGCACCTAAGAGTAATAGCGCCTATGTAGGGATTGATGCAGCCATCCATGCGGTGCGTCATAAGGAGCAAGGGGAGGTGCCCAAACATTTGCGAGATGCCCATTATGGTGGCGCTAAACAATTAGGACATGGAGTTGGGTACCGCTATGCACAGGACTATCCTAATGGTTATGTGGAGCAGCAATATTTACCAGATGCTTTGGTAAGTGAGCAATTTTATACCCCTTTGGAACGTGGACATGAAGGTAAACTTGTGAAAGACTGGGAAGACCGCAAACAATGAGGACTGCCATGGGGGTAATGGTGTTGTTTTTGAGGATATTCGATATACTTTCATAGGTGGAAATGGTATAATAAAGTGCTAAGGTATATGATAGAAACGGAATTTTGGAGTTGGACATGGCAGAGGAAAAGAAAGGTAGGTCCTCACGAGGAGGACAAAAGATACAATCGAAACGATCTACTCCCCTAAAGGAAAGCAAAGCAGGTAAAACGAAAGATGCTAAAACAAAGACGAAAGGCATTCGGAGTGAAATTAAAGGCCTAGTTCTTATGGGCTTTGCCATACTGGCTCTTATCGGTATGGCTGGAGTAGAGACCGGCATATGGGGCAGTATCATTAGTGGTATTTTTTCCTATGGGTTTGGCCTAGGTGGTTGGGTAGTAGCTCTATGGGTTCTCTATAATGGATGGTGCTGGTTATATAGAGGCTCTTTAGCTGCAATTACGAGAAAAGGATTACTATATACAGGATTACTATTCGTTGTATTAGTGCAACTGGTGTTATGGAAGGTAACTAGTGGCGATGAATTAAGTACTACAACACTAGCAGAGAATGGTGGTGTAGTCGGTGGTTTATTAGGGACGCTGTTTAGAAGTTTAGTGGGGGACATCGGTGGTCTTTTACTATCCGCTATTATAGGGCTCGTCTGCGTACTAGGAATTACTAAATTGTCTTTACGCGAAGGCTTACATAAAGCGAAAGACAAGGCTAGTGTGGGACTGGAAATAGCGCAAGAAAAAGCAACAGAAACAGCTAGTGCTATTCGTGAGCAAGTGCAGGAATGGCAAGAGGAATGGCGAGAAGAACGCCGCAAAGCCTATGATCGTGAAAAAGATACAAGGTACCCTAAAACAGAAGATTCATCTACTGAAATAGAATCAGAGTCAGATACGGTGATAGAAACTCTAGGAACAATGGACAATGCAACGGTGGCAGAGGTATCGGAACCTAGTGTAGTCGATACAGAGTCTGTAGCACAACCAGAAACAGTAATGGATGCACCAGAACGAGAAGAAATGGAGCCTAGTCATGATGTAATAATAACACCACCGTGTGTTGACAGCGATGAGGATGAAGAGACGTATATTTCAGAGCCTCACATCCGTGAAGATGAAGTAGTGACGAGTACTTCTGAGGTAGAATCAGTAGTGGCCCCTCCGATGGTAAATCATGTAGAAGAAGCTACAGAGGATACATCTTTACAGGATACATCAGGAGAGATATATACTACAGACGTAGATGAAGAATCCTATGCAAGTGAAGAATCTACTAAGCTAGAACCTATAACTCCGCCATCATTTTTGCAAACTACTAACTATGTAGAACCTTTGGTGGAAGTACCAACGATAGAAACAACGAAGGAGGATACAGCGGCAGTAGCTGTGAATACGGACGGAGTAGCTCGTCCTAGGACGATAGAAAAACCTTACCAATATCCACCGTTGACGATGCTTTCACAGGGGAAATCCAATCCTGTGACCAGTGAAGAAGTGGCACATAATGCGGTCTTGTTAGAAGAAACATTAGATAATTTTGGTATTACAGCAAAAGTGGTGAATGCTACCCAAGGTCCAACGGTAACACGATATGAATTAGAACCTGCGAAAGGGACAAAAGTAAGCCGTATTATGGGCTTACAAGATGATTTAAAAATGAGCTTAGCAGCCGTGGATATTCGTATGGAAGCACCTATTCCAGGAAAGTCTGCAGTAGGCATTGAAATTCCTAATAAAAATGTGTCTGCTGTTCATTTACGAGATGTATTGGACTGTGAAGAGTTCCAACAAGCGAGTGGTGGTATTCCGGTAGGACTTGGTAAAGATATTGCGGATATGCCGGTGATAACGGACTTGGCGAAAATGCCACATCTATTGGTGGCTGGATCCACGGGTTCGGGTAAGTCCGTATGCGTTAATACATTGATTTCTAGTATCTTATTTAGTCGTAAGCCAGATGAAGTGAAATTGATTTTAGTAGACCCTAAGATGGTAGAGTTATCTGTGTATAACGGTATTCCTCACTTGATGTTACCAGTAGTAACAGATATGAATAAGGCGGCTGCTGTATTACGGTGGGCGGTTCGTGAAATGGATGCCCGTTACATGACATTAGCCACAGCGGGTGTCCGTAATGTGGCTAGCTATAATAAGCAAAATCCCACAAAAGCGATGCCATTGATTTTAATCATCATCGATGAGTTAGCTGATTTGATGATGACCAATCCAGATGTGGAGGAATCCATTGACCGATTAGCGGCGAAAGCACGTGCCGCAGGGATTCATATGGTATTGGCAACGCAACGTCCATCAGTGGATGTGATTACAGGTAAAATTAAAGCCAATGTGCCGAGCCGTATTGCTTTCACAGTGGCTACTCAGATTGATTCTCGTACCATTTTGGACCAAGCAGGAGCAGAACGCCTATTAGGTCGCGGAGATATGTTATTTAATCCTATAGGAGCGAATAAACCAATTCGTATTCAAGGGGCTTTCATTTCTGATGAAGAAGTGGAAGAATTGATTGCCTTTGTAAAAGGACAAGGTCAGCCAGAATACGATGAAGTGATGATGGCAGAAACAGATAAAGGTGCTGAAAGTTCTGATGCTGCTGGCAGTGAAGAGGAACAAGATGAATTGTTGGAACGAGCTGTACAAATTGTACTAGAACAACGTACTGCATCAGCTTCTATCTTGCAACGTAGATTGCGTGTAGGCTTTTCAAGAGCAGGTCGTCTTATTGATACGATGCAGGATATGAATATTATTGGACCGCCTACAAATAGTAGTAAAGGTCGCGATATTTTAATGGGAGAAGATCAAATTCGAGAATTATATTTCCCAAATTTTACAGTAGATTAGAGTAGAGTGCCATTTGCGTTATGTAGATGGCACCTATATGTATAGGAGGTTCTATGGCATCGATTGGCGAGGAACTTAGACGTGAGCGTCAACGACGGGGATTAACATTAGAACAAATTGAAGATGTATTACATATAAAAGTAGCTTACCTACATGCCTTGGAGCATGATGAATTTAGTCGTATTCCAGGTGGTGTGTACACCAAAGGGTTCATAAAAAATTATAGTGAACTACTGGGCTTAGATAGTCATCGATTGGTGGATACTTTCAAAAATAGAATTGGTGAATCCTTGACGATTCCTAAACGCAGAATAGTATCAAAAGAACAGGATAAGACTGATGCTTTTCGAGAACAGGAATTGATTGAGGAGCCGAAACGGCGGTTAACTTATGAAAGTCGAAAGGCAAAACGACAAAAAACAATGATGATAGAACGATTTGTAGTAGGTGGTATTTTGCTACTGATCATTCTGTTTTTAGGTTGGCTATTTTTAGTGTAATACAGTATAAGGAATACTATGAAAGAACAATATTTAATTACTACAAAAGCAGAAATGGACGAACGGGGGTGGGCTGAACTTGATTTTGTCATTATCAGTGGAGATGCCTATGTGGATCATCCTTCTTTTGCACCTACTGTGATTGGTAGATTATTAGAGTCCTACGGATATCGTGTAGGCATTATAGCCCAGCCAGATTGGAATGATGTAAATGCCTTTAAGGTATTAGGAAAACCTCGATTGGCATCCTTAGTGACAGCAGGAAATTTAGACAGTATGCTCAATAAATTTACCGCAGCTAAGAAACATCGCCGTGATGACGGGTATTCTCCAGGTGGCGAATCTGGACGGCGCCCAGACCGAGCTACGGTGGTGTATGCGAATCGTATGCGAGAGGCTTTCAAAGGGGTTCCAGTTGTCATTGGCGGCATTGAAGCTAGTTTGCGACGATTTGCCCATTATGACTATTGGTCAGATACGGTGCGCCGCTCTATTTTGATGGATAGTAAAGCAGATGTTCTTATCTATGGTATGGGAGAAAAGCAAATCCGTGAAATCGCTGAAGCCTTAGATAAAGACCAATTACAAAAACGATTACCTGGAATCAAAGGAATTTGTTATGTTGCCAACACAGTACCAGAGAATGCCATCGAATGCCCGTCCTATGAAGCTATATCAGCAGATAAAGAAGTCTTTGCTCAAGCTTTCAAAATGCAATTTGATGAGCAAGATCCATACTATGGGAAAACAGTGGCGCAAGGCCATGGCAATCGGTATATAGTACAGAATAGTCCAGCTTTACCATTAACACAGGAAGAAATGGACCATGTCTATAGTTTACCCTATACGAGAAAATGGCATCCTATGTATGATGCGGCTGGCGGAGTACCTGCCTTAGCAGAAGTACAGTTTAGTATTACTAGC